>JAUMEU010000195.1:0-2302 GCA_032120295.1 Opitutales bacterium
GAACGACGGGAGAGGGGAGGCATTTGAAGAAGATGGAAGAAAGAAGATGGATGATGGTTAACCCTGCCTTCAGTCATGTTTGAGGGCGCTTCCGTGTCCCCGTGTCAACGTGCCCACGTGCCCCCTTGTGTTTCGTTCACTCATGCGTGATCGCCTCATCGAGGTTGAGGGTGAGGCTGGCGACGACGGTCCAGGCGGCGAGTTCGGACAGGTCGGCGCCGGCGGCGTGCGTCCGCTGGCCGACCCTTAGGAACTGGCCGGCGGCGGCCGGCTCGGCGCGATAATGATCCCGGGCCTTCATGAGCGTACGGCCGAGGAGGGCGGCTTCCTGGTCATTAGCTTCGCGTGAGAGCACGCGACGGAAGAGCGACTGGATCCGGGTGGCGTCGCCGCCCTCCCGAAGGAGTTCCGCGGCGATGGCCTGCGAGGCTTCCAGGTAAGTGGTGTCGTTCTGGAGCGTCAGGGCCTGCAGCGGGGTGTTGGTCCGCCCATTGCGTACCTCGCACGAGCGCCGTTGCGCAGAATCGAAGAGGAAAGTCGGGGCGATCGACCGACGCCAGAAGGCGTACAGGGTTCGACGGTACTGGGCCGGGCCTTCGCTGGCTTCATATTTAAAGCGGCCCATGAAGAGCTCCTCCCAGACGCCATCGGGCTGATAAGGCCGCACGGGCGGGCCGCCGACGATGGGGTTGAAGAGCCCGGCGCTCCGCAAGGCGCCATCACGGATCATCCAGCTGGGCAGCCGAAAGCGGGCGCCTCTCGCGAGCAGGCGGTTCTCCGGATCCTTGGCCAGGAGGGCCGCGCTCACGGCGGAGTCCTGCCGGTAGGTGCGGCTCATGACGATGAGCTTGAGCGTGCGTTTGAGGTCCCACTTATTCTGAGTGAGGTCCACGGCCAGCCAATCCAAGAGCTCAGGGTGACTGGGTCGCTCACCCTGCAGGCCGAAGTCTTCGGTGGTCCGCACGAGCCCCTGCCCGAACAACATCTGCCAGAGGTGGTTCACGGCCACGCGTCCAGCCAAGGGGTTCTCGGGTGCGGTCAGCCAGCGGGCCAGGCCAAGACGGTCGCGCGGAGCGTCCGCCGGCCAAGGGGTCAAGGCCTTGGGTACGTCCGGCGTGACCTTCTCGCCATGCTTGTCCCAGACGCCCCGCACCAGCACGAATGTGTCTCGCGGCTGTTTCCGCTCCGCGAGGACCATGACGTTCACCTTGCCGGCGCGCGCCTTGATGTCGGCATGATCGCGTTGCGCCCGGTCCAGCGCCGCCCGCGCCTCACGGTAGGGGCGGTGGTCCGCGAGGAATTGATCGAAGAGCGGTTCGCGTAACTTGGCGTCAGGTTCGGCTTTGACCGTCGCCAAGCGCTCAAACGGCGTGGGGCCGATCATGGCGACGGCGGGGCCGGCTTCGTCAGTGACGGCGAGGCGGAAACGGCCGAGGTTCCGGTCACCGAGCGTGGAGCGCTGGCGGAGCTCGATGATGAGTTCTTCGTCGGGCCCGAGGATCAGCGGCTCAGCGAGGCGGTAGACGGCGAGGTGCGCCTGCGTGTTAGGTGCCCCGATGGTGGTCCAGCCGTTACGCGGATCGTCATCGAGGGTGTCCTTCACGTCGCCGTAGTTGCCGTTCTTTTTCTTATCGGCGCTGAAATCGGCGACGGCTGAATCGAGCGCGATATCGCGGATGAGCGAATTGCCCTTGGTGCGGACCTGCGCCTTGAGGTCGGTCAGCAGGAACTCACCGTCCTTGCCTCGCCCAAGGCCGCCGCCGGTGTGCGTCGGGTGAGGCAGGACTTCGAGCCTTAAGCCGGTGATGCGCTGCCCGCGCGGGCTGGTCATGAAGCGATACTCATCCTGCTTGGGGTGCGGGCCCGAAGCTTGCACGGCAAGGTCGGCCTCCTGCTTGAGCACGGTGCCTTCGGCGGTCTCCAGCGCATCGGCCCGCAGAGGCGTCCAACTGGCGTGGGTGTCGGTGAGCTTACGGCGGGCTTCACTCAGCCAGGCGGCGAAGGGTGCCTCGGCGTCCTTCCGGGCGGCGGTTTCGGCGGGCTTGGCGGCGTCGATGAGTTTCTGGGCATCACTCAACGCCCGGGGGGAGTGCGGCGACTGGAAGGGGAGGTAGGGCTTGGCCCCGGCGCCGGCCTTACCGTCCTCGTCGATGCTGTTGAAGAAAGCGGTGAGCGAATAGTAGTCCTGAATCGTGACCGGATCGAACTTGTGCGTATGGCACTGGGCGCAACCCAGCGTGAGCCCGAGCCAAGTGGTCCCCATGGTGTTCACCCGATCCAGGACGTAGTCGACGCGGGATTC
>JAUMEU010000196.1:0-3198 GCA_032120295.1 Opitutales bacterium
ACTCCGCGCTTTCGAGTTGGTAAGACTTAGCCAGTTCCTCGGCCGTGTGCTGGAACGGTGAGTCCAGGTCGAGTTTCGTGGCTGACGAGAAATCCGGCTCACCCGTCGCTTCCTTGAGCGCGAAGCTATCCTTCCCGGTCGACACCGTGAAGAGCCCCTCGACGGCCTTCGCGAGCTCCGCGCGTTCGCGGATGTTGTAATTACCTTCCAGGTCGGCGGTCACCTTGAGCGAGCAGGTGCCATCGGCGTGCAGGGTCAGGCGGCTCAGGAGCACCTCGCCGTTATGGGCCGAGACGAACAAGGGGAGCACGAGGGCTCCCCAGGTCAGGACCAGCTGGCGCAGCGCGCGGATCACTGGCGGTTCCAGCGCAGCACGCGACCGAAGATGTTCCACTCCGTCTCGAGGATGTTGCCGGCGTTGTCGAAGGTGATGCCGTGGGGCGAGGTCACGACGCCTTGGCGCCAATCGGCCGGAGCGACCTTCGGGGTGTTGGTCTGACCCTTCGTGTCGTTGGCGCCGAGCGCGGCGACCATTTCGCCTTCTTTGTTCCAGACCGAGACGCGGCCGGCGATCTCGGCGACGCACATCAGTTCGCCGTGGAAGGAGGCGGAGGAGGGATTACGCAGGCCTTTGTTGGCGATCATCTGCGGGTTGGTGCCATCGAGCTCGACGTGGAACATGCGGTTGTTGCCGCGGTCGAGGCAGAGCAGGCGGGCCGGGCTGAAACGCGTGTCGACGAAGACCTTGTGGGTGTTGGCGAAGCCCTTGCCGTCCACGACTTGGGTCGGGCCGCCGAAGACGGACTTGAACTTGCCGTCGGCGCTGAAGACGAAGACCCAGCTCTTGCCGTAGCCGTCGACGATGTAGATGTCGCCGTTCGGGGCGACGTCGCAGCTCGTGAGCTTGAGGGCGTTGACGGACTTGCCCGCCTTGTCCTTGGACTTGCCCTTGTCGGCCGGGAAGGCGTCGGACTTGATCTCCATGACGACGGTGCCGTCGAGCTTGGCCTTGATGAGGCGCTGCTCGCCGAGCACCGCGCCGTAGAGGAACTCGCCGTCGGCGGACTTGCGCACCACGAAGCCGTGGAGGGACATCGGCAGGGCGAGGGTCTTCAGGTACTTGCCGTCCTGGCCGTAGACCTGGATGCCGGCGTCCTTCTCCTGGACGCTGACGTAGATGAGGCCGGCGGAATCGACGGCGATCTCGCCGTGGCCGTTGCCGATGGTCGCCTTGCCGGGAGGCGTGCCGAGGAAGTCGGGGGCCAGCTGATACTTCACTTCGGCGGCGGAGGCGGAGAGGGCGGTCACGGCGAGGAGGGCGAGGATGCGGAGGGTGGGCATGGGTTGTGAGAAGGGGTGGGGGTAGGGGCAGGGGTAGGAATGGGTGATGAGTAGGGGTAGGTCCGTCGGGAGGCAAACGGAATTCGGCAGGCACGTTTTCATAATCGGCATCGCTCTTTGATTGTCTCTCCTATCCCCACCCCTATCCCTACCCCTACCCCTAGAACATGAAATCCCTCCGTCTCCTCGCGGCTTTTGCCGCCCTCGTCGTCTCGGCTTCGGCCGCCGAAGTGAAACTTGAATCCGCCTTCAACGGCAAGGACCTCTCCGGCTGGAAGACCTCCGGCGCCGACGCCTTCTGGACCGCCGCCGACGGCGTCCTCACCGGCGTGAACGACCTCGCCTTCAAGGATTACAAGAAGGGCAACATGCTCTACACCGAGAAGTCCTATCAGGACGTCGTCATCGAGTGCGAGTGCCGCTTCAGCGGCGAGATCGACAGCGGCATCATGGTCCGCAAGGACGCCGCCGGTAAGAAGGACATCCAGATGCAGATCGGCGTATCCCGCTCCCTGAAGAAGGACATGACCTGCACGTTCTACGTCGGCAAGTATCCCGAAGCCGGCTGGGCCCCGAAAGTCCCCGCGCTCTGGAAGAACAACGACTGGAACAAGATCCGCTTCCAGGCCAAGGGCGACACCTACACCGTGTGGCTCAACGGCGAGCAGGTCTCGAACTACGTCGACGCCGGCTACCCCCAGGCTGCTCCGGTCGGCCTGCAGGTGCACGGCGGCGTGAAGATGAAGGTCGAATACCGCAATATCGCCATCGGCGAGATCAAGTAAGTTCCGGCCGAGTTTCGGTCCGAAAGGGCGGGAGCCATCCCGCCCTTTTTCATTGGGGGAAAGCCGGACGCGTGCTTAATCGGAGCATGCCTTCGTCGCTGCCCCGCCGTCGATTCCTACGTCAGCTCGCGCTCGGCGTCGCCGTCGCGCCGTTCGTCGGCTGCGCCTCGCGGAGCGAAGGTCTCGAAGTCGGCGTCATCGCCGATCCGCAGTATGCGGACATCCCCGACCGCGGCACGCGCGCCTATCGCGCGTCGGTCGCCAAACTCGGCGCCGCGGTCGAACATTTCAACTCCCGCCCGCTCGATTTCTGCGTCAACCTCGGCGACACCATCGACCGCGAGTGGCGGAGTTACGACGCGATCCTGGCGCCGCTCGCCGCGTCGCGCCACCGTTGGGAGCACGTCCTCGGCAACCACGATTTCGCCTTGCTGGACGGGGAGAAAACGCAGGTCGACGCCCGGCTCGGCATCGCCGCGCGCCATCGTTTCTTCGATCGTCCGGGCTTCCGCTTCGTCGTCTTGGATACTGGCGCCGTGAGCACGTATGCGTCGCTCGCCGGCACCGAGGCGCGCAGGGAAGCAGTCGCGGAACTCGCCCGCGTCAAGGCACGTAAACTTCCGCAGGCGCAGGATTGGAACGGCGCCGTCGGACCCAGGCAACTCATGTGGTTCGAGGGTGTCGCGGCGGACGCTGCGCGGCGCGGTCTCAAGGTCGTCGTGTTCGCCCATCATCCCATCGCCCCGGCCGGCGCCCACGATGCCTGGGATGCGACGGAAGTACTCGGCGCGATGGGGCGTCACCGGAACGTCGTCGCCTGGTTCAACGGGCACAACCACGCCGGCGGCTTCGCCCAGGTCGAGGGGCTCCCTTGCGTGACTTTGCATGGCATGGTCGAGACCCCTGGGCGCAATGCTTTCGCGACCGCCCGGTTCCTGGCGGACCGGGTGATTCTGGCGGGACACGGCAGAGAGCCCTCCAGAGAGCTGATTTTCAGGACTTAATAGTTTTAATCGCTCATTTAAATGGTTTATTGACTTTAATCAATCAATTGCAGGAGGGTCGGCGTATA
>JAUMEU010000197.1:0-3634 GCA_032120295.1 Opitutales bacterium
CTCAGCCGCGAGGCCCGCATCCTGCCCGGCTACCAGAACCATTCCGGGGCCAAGTATGTCGGCGCGGGCGTCTGGGATATGGCGATGCTGATGAAGGACTACCGCCCCGACGAACTGTCCTGGAACTTCGACTTCTTCCACGCGATGGTCGAGGGAGGGCTTTCCTGGCCCAACGAACTGGCTCTGGCCCGAGAGCATGTCTCGATGGTCTATTTCAAGAGTTTCCAGTGGCAGGGTCGGGTGCCGGTCGGTTGCCCGTTGTCCGAAGGAAACGTCGGCAAGGACTCGGTGGCCTTGCTCCGCAAGTCGGGCTATGAAGGCCCCGTCTGCCTCCATGTCGAATACCTCAAGGGCAAGGTCACGGAGCCCGGCGCTTTGAAGGCCGCCGTCGAGGCGACGCGTAAGGATTTCGCCACGCTCCGCCAGTGGTGGAGCTGAACTAAGGCAGGGGAGGGGACTCCCGAAAAGATAGGCTGGAACTTGCGGCCCCCGGGGATGTAGAAACCATTACCCCCATGATCCCCCGCTCCGCGCTTTTCCTCCTCGCCGCCGCGTCGCTCGTCGCCGCGCCCAAGCCCGCCCCGGCCGCCAAGCCGGCGCCCGAGCCTTACCAGCCTTCCGAAGGCGGTTCGCTTCCGGCCGGGCTCTTCCAACTCCCCGAAGGCCTCGAGGTCACGCTCTGGGCCCGTTCGCCGATGCTGGCGAACCCGACCAACATCGACTTCGACGCCCAAGGTCGCCTCTGGGTCAACGAAGGCGTCAATTACCGTACTTACAACAAGGGCGGTAAGCGCCGCGTCGAGGGCGACCGCGTGATCGTGCTCAGCGACACCAAGGGCCAGGGCTTCGCCGATTCCGTCCAGACGTTCGTCCAGAACCCCGATTGGACCTCGCCGCTCGGCATCGCCGTCATCGACAACGTCGTCTACGTCTCGCACGCCCCGACCATCACGAAGTTCACTGACGTGAACCGCGACGGCAAGTTCGACGCCGCCGTCGACCAGCAGGAGACCTTCCTCACGGGCTTCGGCGGCCAGGACCATGACCACTCGCTCCACGCCGTGGTCGCCGGTCCGGACGGCAAGCTCTACATCAACTCCGGCAACTGCGGCGCCGTCGTGACCGACAAGTCAGGCAAGACCTTCCGCGTCACCAGCAACTACGTCGATGAACGCGGCGGCAAATGGCCCTTCGACGCCAAGGCCAACATCGGCACCAAGAGCGACGACGGCTTCGTCTGGTCCTCCGGCTTCTCCGGCCGCCTCAACGCCGACGGCACGGGTCTCGAGATCCTCGGCAACGGCTACCGCAACAGCTACGAGAGCTTCCCGTCCTCCCTCGGCGACCTCTTCCAGGGGGACAACGACGACTCCCAGAGCTGCCGCACTTCCTTCGTCCTTGAATACGGCTCGGCCGGTTACACCACCCCGACCGGGGCCAGCTACGGCTCCGTCAAGCGTCCCGGCCAGTCGATGCCGCGCGCGCACTGGCGTCAGGACGATCCCGATACGATGGACGTCGGCGACGTCTACGGCGGCGGCTCGCCCACCGGCCTCACGGTCTATGAGAACGGCGCTCTCGGCGCCGCCTGGGAAGGGACGCTCCTGAACTGCGAGCCCTCCCGCAACACGGTCTTCGCCTACAAACTGGCCCCGCAGAAGGGAACCTACGCCCTCAACGAGTCCACGCGCAAGGACCTCATCACCTCCAATCCGGCCCGCGAGTTCGTCGGCACCGATTTCAAGAAGATCTCGCCCGAAGAAGCCGCCAAGCCCAACGAGCGCATCCTCTTCCGCCCGTCCGACGTCGCCGTCGGCCCCGACGGCGCCATCTACGTCGCCGACTGGTTTGACTCCCGCGTCGGCGGCCACCAGACCCTCGACGACACCTGCACCGGCGCGATCTACCGCATCGCTCCGAAGGGCTTCAAGTCCGTCATTCCGAAGATCGACCTCTCCACGCCCGCCGGCGCCGCCGCCGTGCTGCGTAACCCGGCCGTCAACGTCCGCCACCTCGGCTTCAACGCGCTCAAGAGTTTCGGCGCGAAGGCCCTGCCGGAAGTCGCTGAGATCCTGCGCGACGCCAACCCCTATGTCGCCGCCCGCGGCGTCTGGCTCCTGCCTCACCTCGGCGAAGAAGGCGTCACCCGCGTCAAGGCTCTCCTCCAGGATCCGAATCCTTCGCTGCGCCGTCTGGCCTTCCAGTCGCTGCGCCGCGCCGGTCATGACACCCTCGGCATCGCCGCCGGGCTCGCCAAGGACCCTGATGTCGCCGTCCGTCGCGACGTCGCCACCTCGCTCCACGCCGCGCCGGCCGACAAGGCCGTGCCTATCCTGATCGAACTCGCCCGCCGCCTCGACGTCTCCGACAAGAACTCCGTCGCCGCCTTCGGCATCGGCTCCGCCAACAAGCAGGACGCCGTCTGGTCCGCCGTGAAGTCGACGCTCGCGAAGGACGGCGCCGAAGCCTGGTCGGCCGAAGTCGAACGCATCGCCTGGTTGCTCCACCCCGCCTCCGCGGTGCCGGAGTTCCTCGCCCGGGCTTCTTCCGCCCGGGTCTCGCAGGCCTCCCGCACGCTCGCCGTCGAGTCCCTCTCGTTCGTCGACAGCAAGGAAGCCGCCCTCGCGATGATCAAGCTCTGCGCCGATGGTTCCCCTTCCGCCTCCGAAGCCAAGAGCTGGGCTCTCATGCGTATGACCGGCCTCTGGTCGGCCTATGACATCCGTACCGAGCTCAAGAACGCCGGCGTCTACGACGCCAAGAAGGTCGTCGTGAACGCCATCGAAGTGGCCGAAGCCCCGGCCGGGACCTACACCGAGCAGGACGTCCTCGCCAAGACCGGCGACGCCGCCAGGGGCGCCGCCCTCGCCCAGCGCTGCATCATGTGCCACCAGCTCAACGGGAACGGTCCGGCTTATGGTCCGGAACTCAAGGGCTGGGCCGCCCGCCAGAGCCGCGAGGCCCTCGTCCGCGCCATCGTCAATCCCTCGGCGGACATCGCCCTGGGTTACGAAGGCGTTTCCCTCAAACTGAAGGCCGGCGGCCGCATTGACGGACGCCTCCAGTCCAACAACGACCCGATCGTCATCACCTCAACGGGTGGCCTCACCCAGCTCGTCCCCAAGGATCGCGTCGCCGGCGGCCAGACCAAAATGACCCGTTCCCTCATGATGTCCGGAGAGCAGCTGGGTCTGAGCGCCCAGGACGTGGCCGATATCGCCGCTTATCTGGCCTCTTATAAGTAAGCCAGACCGCTGAAAGCGGTTTTCGAGGGGGTTTTCCACTAGGAAGACCCCCTTTTAATTTACCGCTTGCTTCTGGGGCTGGGTTTATCAGGTTCGACCCTCCTTTCCCTAGGCGAGGCACGGCCGCATGACGCGGGTCCGCGACTCACTGGGCACCAAAAGACCTTATACCAACATGAAGCAGCTCACCCTTAACGTCACCAGCCGCGCGCTCCATGGCCGCGGCCCCGCCCGCCGCCTCCGCGTCGAAGGCTCCATCCCGGCCATCATTTACGGCAAGTCCGGCAACCAGAGCGTCGCCGTCAAGCAGGAGGCCTTCCGTGACCTCATGCGCGCCAAGGGTAACGCCGCCTCCCTCATCAGCCTCGATGTCGACGGCAAGAAGATGC
>JAUMEU010000198.1:0-12451 GCA_032120295.1 Opitutales bacterium
GTTTGGCCGACGAGCGGCGGAAGATGACCATCGAGAGACCGGGCAGGCGGACTTCGATCGAATAAGGCCGGCCCTGGCAGGGAATCGCGTCGGCGACCACGCCGCCCAGGTTGCCTAGCCCGTGACCGGCATAGTGCTTCGAGTCGGTATTGAGGGCCTCTTCCCAGCGGCCGGGGAACGGCACACCGAGGCGGTAGGTGCGCTCGACCGGCGTGAAGTTGCCCGCGACCGTCCAAGCCTGGTCGCCGCCGCGGCGCTCGAAGGCCAGCACGCTCTGCGCGCCGTCGTCGGCGACCAGCCAGGCGAAGCTCTCCGAACGCAGCTCGTTGGACGCCAGTTCGGCATCGGCCACGTAGAGCTTGTTCAGGTCGGCAACCAGGCGCTGCACGCCGAGGTGGAGCGGATATTCGAGCAGATGCCAGTCGAGCGAGGCGTCGTGTTTCCATTCGGCGAACTGGCCGAACTCGCAGCCCATGAAGAGGGTCTTCTTGCCCGGCCAGGACCACTGCAAGGCCAGCAGGCAGCGGAGATTGGCGGCCTTCGTGGCATCGTCGCCGCCGCTCATCTTGCCGATCAGCGAGCCCTTGCCGTGAACGACTTCGTCGTGGGAGAACGACTGCACGAACGCTTCGCTCCACTGGTAGAGCATGCCGAAGGTCAGCTTGTCATGATGGAACTTCCGGAACAGCGGGTCCTGCTTGAAGTAATCCAGCGTGTCATGCATCCAGCCCATGTTCCACTTGAAGTCGAAGCCCAGGCCGCCCTCAGGGACGGACTTCGTCACCCCCGGGAAGGACGTGGACTCCTCGGCGATCATCGCGACGCCGGGCTGGTAGAGATGGACGAGCGAGTTGACCTGCCGCAGGAACTCGATGGCCTCGATGTTCTCGCGGCCGCCGAAGCGGTTCGGGATCCACTCCCCGGACTTGCGTGAGTAATCGAGGTAGAGCATCGAGGCCACCGCGTCGACGCGGAGGCCGTCGACGTGGAAACGCTCCAGCCAGGACAGCGCGGAACAGACGAGGAAGCCGCGCACCTCATGGCGGCCGTAGTTGAAGATGAGCGTACCCCAGTCCTGGTGCTCGCCCAGACGCGGGTCGGCATGCTCGTAGAGGTGCGTGCCGTCGAAGCGGGCCAGCGCGAAGAAGTCTCGCGGGAAGTGGGCCGGCACCCAGTCGACGATCACGCCGACTTCCGCGCGGTGCAGCGCGTCGACAAGCGTCATGAAATCAAGAGGCGAACCGAAGCGGTGCGTCGGGGCGTAGAAGCCCGTGACCTGATAGCCCCAGGAGCCGTCGAAGGGATGCTCCGATGGCGGCATCAGCTCCACGTGGGTGAAGCCCATCTGGACGCAATAGGCGGCGAGCTGCTCGCCGAGCTCGCGGTAGTTCAGGACGCGGCCGCCCTCTTCGGGCACGCGACGCCATGAGGCGAGGTGGACCTCATAGACGGACATCGGCCGGGCGCGCAGGTCACGCTGGCGGCGGGCCTCCAGCCAAGCGGCGTCATGCCAGACGAAGCCGGAGAGGTCGCAGACGATCGCCGCGTGGTTCGGCGAGGGCTCGAAGTGCAGCGCATACGGATCCGTCTTCAGGAAAGGCGTGGTGTCGTGCGGGCCGACGATCTCGTATTTGTAACGGGCGTCCGCGGCCAGGCCGGGGATGAAAATCTCCCAGATACCAGAGGCCCCGAGGTTACGCATCGGGTGGGCGCGGCCGTTCCAGAGGTTGTGATCGCCCACGACGGAGACGCGTCGGGCGGAAGGGGCCCAGACCGCGAAGGAGACGCCGGTGACGCCATCGATCGTGCGGACATGGGAGCCGAGCTTGTAGTGGGCCCGGTGGTCGTCTCCCTTGCCGAGCAGGAAAAGGTCGTCTTCGGAGATCGTCGGCAGGAAGCGGTAAGGATCGTCGACGTCGCGCCGGACGCCATCGGGATAGGTCACGCGGAAGCGGTAACGGAAGAGCGCGGTGCCGGGCATTTCGACCTCGAAGACGCCGCTCGCGTGCAGGCGGTTCATCGGCACTGGTTTCCCGCCGGCGGGCAGCAGTTCGCAGGCGCTCGCCCACGGCAGGAGCCCGCGGGCGACCAGCCCTCCGCCTTGCAGCGGGTGCAGGCCTAGGAATCGGTGCGGCGAGGTCTCCGTGGCATCCACCAGGGCGGTCAACTCTGCTGGACTCAGGCGCATCCCGGAAGACTCCACGCCCGCCCGCGGGTCGGCAAGCGCTCATTACCCGAAAAGCCTTGAGGGAAATCCCGGAGCGACAACTCTCGACGGATGCCTGGCCGTTGTTTCTGGATCATCGCCGCAAGCCTCTCGCTGACCGCCGCCATGGCTGCGGAACCCCCTGTCGGCAGCCCTGACCGCAGAGCCACCTTCGTGTTCAAATCCATCGTAACCTCGGAAAACGGCCACGTCACGGTCGCCACCGACGGTCAACTGGAGACCGCCAACGCCTTTCTGTCAGCTAAGATGATCCGGCGCGATGACCGGACGGGTCTCATCATCGCCGAGGGCGACGTCGTCTATACGACCAAGGAGCTTCGCATCTTAGGCGCCCGGATCACGATCGACCCGCGCACCGACGTCATCGAAGCCACCGACGTGCGCTTCGGCCGGGCCCCCGTCTACTTCACCGCGGAGTCGTTGCGCATCGTCAAAGGCGACAAGCAGATCAAAGGCGTGCGCGTGTGGAATAACGAGCCCTCCGCGGCCGGCATGCATCTCAAGATCGCCGAGGCCTCCTACGTGGAGAAGGAGGACCGGATGTCGCTGCGCAGCGCCACGCCTCACGTCGCCGGCCTGCCGCTCTTCAACCTGCCCTACTACGGACAGTCCGGGACCGACTTCCCGTACGACATCATGCTCAACACGGGCAGCGAGGACAAGCAGGGCCGCTTCCTTCGCTCGTCGATCCTCAACCGCATCTCGCCCTCGCTCTGGGTGGGCGGCAACGTCGACTACTACAGCCTCTCCGGTCTGATGGTCGGCCCGGCGCTGCGCGTGGACAACACTCGCCTTCCGGGCGTCGGCACGCGGTGGAAGGGCCGGATGCAGAGCGGCTGGATCGACGACCAGTCCACGCCCGTGGCGGACCTCTTCGGCCGGCTGCCGGACAGCCGACGCACTTTCTTCACCGGAGAGATCAACGGCCGGACGCAGGACGGCGTCGAGATCGCCGGGAACCTCTTCGCGCAGACGGATCCCGATGTCCTGCGCGACTTCCGTCCCTTCCTGATCGGTCAGGCCGGCAATCCTCAGCTCAACCTTGAAGTCGTCCGCCCCTACGAAGGAGGCTACCTCTCGGCCGCCCTCACCGCGAAGGCCGACAATTATCAGGACGTGGTCCAGCGGCTCCCGGAGTTCCGTTACGACCTGCCGACGACGCTCGCCGACGACGGCGGCTGGTCGCGTCGCGCCTTCCTTAGCGTCGGCTATTTCACCGAGCGGCCCTCCGCCGAACTCCCGTTGGCAGCCTTCCAAGCGGCGACCTTGTCCGCCGACGCCTGGTCGACCGCACGCGTCGACGGCTACTACGGGTTCAGCCGGACGATGGTCGCCGGTGACTGGCTTAGTTTCCGTCCGGTCGCCGGCGTGCGCGCGACCGGTTGGTCTGAAGGCCTGAACGGCCAGGACGTCACCACCAAATTGATCGGGCAGGCCGGCTTCGACGTCGAAGGGCTCTTCACCGGCTCCTGGTCCGTGGACGCCCCGAACTGGAACGTCGACGGACTCCGCCACAGCGTGCGCCCGCTGCTGCAATACCGCGTCATGCCGGGCGCCGACCGCGAGATCGGCGTGGCCCCGATGACCCAGCGCGCGGTCTCCGTCTCGGTGCTCGAAGAAGTCGACCTCGCGGACCGGCTCGACGCCGCCTCCACCACGGACCGGCAGGTGGCCCGCTTCGGCGTGCGCAACACCGTCGAGACCCGTGACGCCGTGACCGGCTCCCGCGAACTGCTGCGCGCGGACCTCTTCGCCGATTGGCGACAGGGCCCCACGGACGCCGAGACCGGCCGCAGCGACCTGCTCGGCTCCCTCCGCCTCAGCCCGACTCCCTGGATGACCCTCAGCTCCTCCGTCCGAATGCCCGCCGACGGCGGCGACGCCCGGGAATCGATCCAGACCATCGCCCTCAACTCCGGCGACTTCTGGCGCACCTCCCTCAACTGGATCGAGCTGCGGCAGGCCACCCAGGCCCGGCAGCTGTTCTGGGACACCCAGACGCGCCTGAATTCCGTCTTCAGCGTCGTGACCGGCCTGAATTACGACGCGCAGATCGGCCAGGCCACCCTCATCTGGGCCGGCCTCATCCAGCGGTTCGGCGACTCCTGGGAGGTCGAGTACGGCCTGAATAAGCGCATGGACCCGCTCAACCGCGGGATTAGCTCATTGGGCTTCCACCTGCGGGTGAGATTGTTCAAGTTTTGAACCGTGACGGACACCCCCTCAGACAACCCTTCGGTCCCCGCGGACGGCATCCTGCCGCCGCCGGACCTGCCGATTCGCCTCGATATCTTCGAAGGCCCGCTGGACCTGCTGCTCTTCCTGATTCGCAAGAACGAGATCGATATCTACGACATCCCGATCGAGAAGGTCACCCAGCAGTACCTCGAGATCCTGCGCACGCAGGAGAAGGATAACCTCGAACTCGCCGGCGACTTCTTCGTCATGGCGGCGACCCTGATGTACATCAAGAGCCGCATGCTCCTCCCGGTCGAAAGCCGGCCCGAAGAGGAAGTCGCGGCCGCCGACGAAGGCCAGGACCCGCGCTGGGCACTCGTCCAGCAGCTCATCCAGTACAAGCGCGTCAAGGAGACCGCTGCGATCATCCGCGGCCTGGTCGATGACCGCCAAGGCCTGCTGAGCCGCTATGTGGTCCAGCCACAGGGCGAAGACGCCGTGATCCGGCCGGTCGCTCCCGCCGATCGCATCGAGCTCTGGAACACCTTCAACCTCGTCCTCCGCCGGCTGGCCGAGCGGATCCAGCCGGGCAATATCTCGACCGAGACCGTCACCGTCTCCGACCGGATGGAGACCATCCTGGCCCGGCTCGAGACCGAGCCCACGTTCGTCTTCACGAGCCTGTTGCCGGAACGTCCGACCGTGGGCTTCCTCGTGGCGACCTTCCTGGCCTGTCTCGAACTCGCCCGCCTCGGTAAGCTGAAATTGGAACAGGACACCTCCTTCGCCGAAATCAACTGCACGAAGTCGGAACCCAGCGCGGAGCCCAACGCCGGCGAGACCCTGGAAGGCGGCTCGGAGTTTGACCAGCCTTCGGGCGATACGGCGTAAGCGTCGGGCTTGAAATCAGGCCCAGAGCGGTCAGATTACCGCCATGGCCAGTGCCCGGCGCCCCTCTCAACATCTGCTCGGAGTCGGCTTGGACGCCGCCGATCAGCACAAGCGTATCACGCGAGGGGAAGGCTTTTCCTTGGTCGGCGGCTCTGCGGAGACCCATGAGCGGATGACCGAGACGGTCATCAAGACCTCCGAAGACCTCAGCCGAAAGGGTCGTACCATCGCCGACGCCCGCCCGGAGGAACTCGCCGAGCTCCTCCGCAAGCATGACCGTGGCGCCTGAGCCAAAAAGGAGCCACAGACGGATTGACTCACCTCTTACGCAGGATTTGACTGCCTCTCCCCAATGAGCAACGAGCTGCCTCCTCCTCCGCCTCCGCCCCCTCCGCCCCCTCCTCCTCCGCCCGCGCCGGAAGGTGAGAACTCTGCTCAGGGCGGCGCTCCGAAGCTTAAGCTCAATAAGCCGGTCACCCCGATTGCTCCCATCGCCGCCGAAGGCATGCCGGTGCCTCCGCCGCCTGCGCCGACCGCTGGTGTGCCGATTCCGCCGCCCCCTGCCCCCTCGGCTACCGCGCCCATCCCGGCGCCGACCCCGGCCTCCGCTCCGCGTCCGGCTGCTTCGTCTGCCAATCGTAATGTCGGTAAGTTCGCCGCCACGGTTGACCTTCTCGCGCTCGCCGCTTCCCTTGCGGGCGTGGTCGTCCTGGCGCTCGAACTCTTCTCGAAATCCCAAGGTTGACCGACTTTTCCATGGCCTCCGATCTCATCGTTCATCTCGATAACAATAACTTCGAAGCCACCATCAAGGCTTCGACCGTCCCCGTGCTGGTGGACTTCTGGGCCACCTGGTGCGGCCCATGCAAGCAGATCGGCCCGGTGCTCGACCAGCTCGCCGCCGAGATGGACGGCGCCGTCAAGATCGCCAAGGTCGACGTCGACACCAACCAGGCGCTCGCCCAGCAACTCGGCGTGAACTCCATCCCCGCCCTCTTCCTGTTCAAGAACGGCGTCGTGGTGGACAAGATGGTCGGTGCCCGCCCCAAGGGCGACATCGCTGCCTTCATCAAGAAGCACTCGTGAGCCGGTCGGCGTAAGCCCCACAAGAAAGGCCCGGGATCGCTCCCGGGCCTTTTTTGTCGGCGGCCTCAGGGGGACGCTTACTTGCTCTCGAGCGGGTGCTCCTTGAGCAGGTCGGCCGGGAGATACTGGGCGCGGTTGCCGATGGCCTTGCGGACTTCGGCGACCTTGGTGTCCATGATGGGCTCGGCGGCATTACCCCAGGCCTGACGGACGTAGGTCGCGATGTGAGCGACCTGGCCATCCTTGAGGCCGGCGCCGATGTTCGGCATGTTGCCGTTATACTTCACGCCGTTGACTTCGATCTCGCCAGCGAAGCCGGCGAGGATGGCCTTGATGAGGCGATCCTCGGAGCCGGTGACCCAGATCGACTTGGCGAGGGGCGGGAAGTTGCCTGGGAGGCCGAGACCGTTGGCCTGGTGGCAGGCCGCGCAGTTCGTAAGGAAGAGCTGCTCACCCTTGGCGGCGTCGGGTTCGAAGGCCGCCGGAGCACCGCCCACGACGACCTTAGGGGCGTCGAGGTCGAAGGCCGAGGCCGAGAAGTTGCCGGCGTTGTTAGTCAGGTAGACACCGGCCCAGAAGCCGAAGCCACAGAACAGGAAGACGATGAAGATCGGCGTGAGGGAGAAACCCTCGGCCGGCTCGTCCTTGTCACGGGAGAGCTGGGAGTGAACCTCCACCAGGCGCCCATCGGAGGGACCTTCGGAGCCGGAGGGACCCCGGCGCGGGCGGTTGCTATCGGAATGACGGTTACGGTCGTTCATGGGTTCACTTCTTCAATTTGGCTTCCGGCGAGGGGTAGTCCTGGCGGAGGGATTTCAGGTAGGCGACGAGGGCCGTGCGCTGCGCGGCGTCGACGAAGCGGTAGGACGGATGCCAGACCGCGCCGCTGGAAGCGGGATCGGTCAGGAGCGTCTCGACGTTGATCTGGGACGAGCGGGCGCCGTAGTTGGCGAGATCCGGTCCGATACGACGCTCGCCGAGGAGCACCTGAGACTGCAGGGCGTAATCGCGGGCGACGGAAGGACGGACGCCGAGACCGCGGGCGATATCGCTGCCCTGCCCCGCCGGACGGACCTGCTGGGTGTGGCAGCTGACGCAACCGAGGGAGACGTAGACGGTGCGGCCTTGGATGGCCTGGCCGGGCTCGCGGGACGGGAACAGCGCCCCTCCTTCTTCGCCGGCGGCACGACCGAGGCCGCCGAGCTGGGACTGACCGCTGAGCACGAGCGCGCCGAAAGGCAACGCGACGGCGAGGAAGACGCCGGCCAGGAGAGTGTTGAGGTTCTTCATGGTGTGGGTCCGGTTAGTCGTGGCGTCCGGATTCGGCCGGAGCGGAAGATTTGAGGATCATGCCGAAGGCGTTGAGGGCGAAGGCGAGGTGGCCGACGAGGAGCAGCACCGCGGAGATCGTCAGCACGAAGAACCAGGAGGATTCTGAGCGAAGGACCTCGACGTAGGCCACGGCGGGGTTGGCGAGGAGCTGACCGGTCTGCCAGCCGCCGACGAGCCAGGCCACGAGGGCGCCGATGAAGCCGAGCGCGGTGGCCCAGAAGTGCACGTGTACGAGCTTGGCCGAAGGCCAGAGCGCACCGGTGAGGCGCGGCAGGATGAAGTAGCTGGCGCCGAAGACCACCATCGTGGCGCATCCGTAGACGAGCAGCTGCTCGAGGCCGGTCGCGAAGGAGGTGAAGCGGACCACGGCGCTCGTCGAACGGAAGGCGAAGACGCCACCGATCAGGCCGGCGAGGGTGAAGGCGACGGCGCCAAAGCTCACGAAGCGGAGCGTGGTGTCATTCCAGGCACGGGCCCAGCCACCCTGCGAGGAGAGCGTGCCGAGGATGTTGATGGCGACGATGATGACCGGGATGAGCATCATCGCGGCGGCGACGACGCCGGTCGACTGCAGCCAGAGCGGCACGGGCGAACCGACGAGGGCGGCCGGACCGGTCCAGCCGGCGAAGAGGAAGAAGGTCCAGAAGGCCACCGGCGCGAGGTAGTAGCCGGTCAGCGTGCGCTCAAGGACCTTGGGCAGGAAGTAATAGATCGCGGCGAGGGCCGAGGCGCCGAACCAGAGCTGCAGGAGGTTCGCGACGAACCAGCTGTGCGCGATCGCCTGGACGACGCCGGAAGCCGGCTGCCAGAGCACGAGGAGCTGGGCCAGGAGGTAGACCAGCGGGAAGGCGAACGAGGCGCCCACCACGAACCACTGCGAGGCGAACGTGTGACCCGTCGGACGGCGCGCGAAGGCGACGATCGGCCAGAAGCCGGCCAGCAGGAAGGCGACCGCGAGGACGGGGCCGACTTCACGAGGGAAGTCCAGGAGACGGTAACCGGTCATCTCGCCGGCAAAGACGCGGGCGATACCGTAGGTCAGCGCGAGGTTCCAAGCCACGCCACCGAGCTGGGCGAGCCAGCCGTTGCGGAACTCGAAGCGACCGAGCTGCGCGAGCAGCCAGAGGTTGAGCGCGAAGAAGGCGTTGAAGCCCCAGCCGTAGATGAAGAGGTCCTGCTGGGCGGCGGCGATGCGGCCCGGGGTGAACCAAGCGCAGTCGCGGAGGACGCCGACCATGGAACCCTGGTCCAGCGCGGCGATCACGCCGAGGACGGAGGCCGCGAGCAGCCAGACGACGGCGGAGATGAAGAAGAGAAGGAAGGGGCCGCGGAGCGAGGCCTCGCCGCGCGAAATGCGACCGTCGCCTTCGGGGGGACGGCCCTGCGGGCGGCCGGAACGATTATCCTGGGTCATCGGAAGAAGGGTGCGGGATTATTTGAGGCCGAGTTCGGCGGTGGTCCACATGGTCGTACGTCCGGCGGTGGCGGCGCGGATGGCCTTCACCTGGTCGGCGGTGACGGGGCTGCCCTGGTTGCCGAAGCTCTGGCGGACGTAAGTAAGGACATCGGCGATGTCGGCGTCGGACACGCCGGCAACCGGAGGCATCATGCTGTTGTAGGTCATGCCGTTGACGGTGATCGGACCCATCAGACCCTGGAGGATGAACTTCACCGGCAGTTCGGGATTACCCGTGACGATCGGCGCGTTGGCGAGCGGCGGGAAGACGGGCGGCAGACCCATGCCGGTCGGCTGGTGACAGGCGATGCAGGTGCGCGCGTAAACAGCGGCGCCGCGCTTCATCTGCTCGTCGGAAGCTTTGACGAAGACGTTCGACGAAGCGGCCGGAGCGGCCGGAGCCGGCGCGGGGCCGGCGGCGGCCTGGAGCTTGGCGACGACCGTCGCGTCCTTGGCGACGAGGGCGACGGCGTCCTTGAGCGGGATACGGAAAGAACCGTCGGCGTTACGGGCCGGCTCGGTGAGGAGGGCGTGCGCCTTCTTGGCGTTCTCGGCGCGCAGGTCCTTCTGGGCCTGACGGTGGGCGGCGTCCTCGGTCGCACCCTGACGGATCGCGAGGTAGGAATAGCCGGTCATGATCAAACCGGCGGCGACGAGGGAGACGACGCCCAGCCAGACGGCGACTTGGCCGGGGATCAGCGGGCGATTCCCGGAGGAAGAATGGTCACTCATGGTAGTTGATGGACTCGAGGATACGGGGGTCGTGGACCGGGATCGTCTCCTGACGGGCCGCGCCGCGCAGGAAGAGCGCGAAGACGATGCCGCCGAAGCCGACGATCGCGAGAAGGTCGAGGAAGAGCGAAGAGGTGAGGAACGGCGTCACGACGAAGCCTTCCGGGGCCGATTTGTCGTAGACCTGACGGGGGATCGCGTTGAACCAGAGGTCCATGATGCCTCCGACGAGGATGATCCAGGCCACCGCCAGCAGGCGGCCGGCGACGATCTTCGTGCGGTAGAACAGGAGGGTGAGGAACGGCAGGAAGAAGAA
This sequence comes from Opitutales bacterium, assembly GCA_032120295.1. Lineage (GTDB taxonomy): Bacteria > Verrucomicrobiota > Verrucomicrobiia > Opitutales > UBA953 > UBA953. Next base: position 10,219 of record JAUMEU010000198.1, read on the forward strand.
ACCGAAGATGAGGTACATCGAGACGCCCCACCATTCGTTCTTGAGGCCGGTCACCGGATCGAACTCGCGGATGTTGTACCAGAAGGTCTCTTCCGGGATGTTGGCGGTGTAGATCAGGAAGTACTGCGAGAAGCTGATGTACGCCCAGAAGACGGTGAAGGCCAGCATCAGGCAGCCGAGCACGTGGCGGTGGGCCTGGTTGAGGAGGCCGTCGAGCCAGCCGCCGTTGGACAGCTTGTCGGTCAGGATCACCGTGACCGCGAGGGCGAGACGGATGGAGAGCGCGAAGAACCACACGCCGTACATGGTCGAGAACCAGTGGTACGAAAGGGCCATCAGGCAGTCGAAGGCGAGCATCGTGAGCGTCACGGCGGCGAGCGGGATGCCGACGGCGGAGACCGCATGCAGGCGATGGGTGTGCCCGGCGGTGCGGTCGGTGTCCTGGGCGAAGGACCCGCGGCGCAGGAGCGCGGCGAGCAGACCGAACACGCCGACATACAGGGCGATGCGGACGAGGAAGAACGATTCGTTCAGGAACCAGCTCTTCGCGAGGAGGATCGGGTCATGGCCGACCTCGTGTCCGCTGGGGAGGATGTGGGAGCCATCCGTCCAATACCAGACGGCGTGACGGAAGTCGGGCAGGAAGGCCAGCGGGACGATGCCGATCAGGATGACGACCGGCAGGCCGGCGATCAGGAGTTCCCAGTTGCGGCGGATGAGCGGAGCCCAGCCGGCGTCGAAGACGCGGGTGATCATCGTCAGCATCAGCATGCCGATGAGGACCGCGATCCAGAAGATCGAGCCGACGAGGACGGAGAGGGCCTGGCGGTTGTCGTGGTGCTGGACGCCGGCGAAGGCGAAATACCAGACGACGGCGAGGGCGACGACGCCGACGGCCAGGAATTTCTTCCAGTGGGCGGTGAGGGCGTGAGGCGAGGAAGTGCGCATGGACGGATTACTTGATTTGGGCCTTCACGGCGGCGGGGACGAGTTCGGGCGGGCAGTTCTGGGAGAGCTGCAGGGCGCGCAGGTAGGCCACGACGGCCCAGCGCTCCTCCGGGGAGAGCTTGTCGCCGTAACCCATCATGGTGTTCTTGCCGTTGGTGATGACGTCGTAGATCTGTCCGTTCGGGTAGGCGCGGATGAGGGGCGTCTGGAGGCTGGCGATCGTCACGATGGCGACGTCGCCTTCGAGCGCGGAACGCACCTTCATGATGCCGTTGCCGTCGGCGGCGTCGCCGTGACAGACGGCGCAGTAGACCTGATACCTGGCCTGGCCGAGGGCGAGCACGGAGGCGTCGGCCGCGTAAGGCTGGGGCTGGCCCTTCGTGAGCTTCAGCGACTGCGCCGGGAAGCCCGCGAGGAAGGAACCCTGGGCGTCCTTGCCGGAGACGAACGACGGATTGAGGGATTCGGCGCGACGGTAGTCGGCGGAGAAGACCTTGAGGGGCTCGAGGCCGTTGCCGCGGGCGACGGTGCCGGCGACGGGCGGACGGGCGTCCCGGCCGTCGGCGAAGAACTTGTTCTCCCCCTGGGCCTTGTACTTGTTCTGATAGTCCATGTCGTCGAAGACATAGACCGGGGTGTCCTTGGACACCTTGCCCTGAAAGCCGAGGAAACTGATCGTGGCGACGACCGCGACGGCGAGGAATGCGAGGTAACGGGTCATGGGGGGCGGATTAGTCGCGGATGACGATGATCTCCTGGCCGCCGAGCGACTGGAGGAAGTTGCGCGACTCATCGAGATGGAACTGCGGGTCGCGGGCCTCGAGGACGACCATGAACGTGTCATCGGACACGCGCGCGAAGTTCGGGAGCTCGAACAACGGATGATTGTGGCGCGGGAGTCGGTTGAAGATGAACTGGCCGAAGAAGGTGCCGAACGCCGCGAGCAGGATCGTGCACTCGTAGATGACCGGGAACGGGAAGATGACGCTCCAGTAGGGCTTGCCGCCGACGATGAGCGGGTAGTCGTACGAGTTCATGTACCAGGTGAGCAGGCAGCCGACGGTGAAGCCGGTGACGCCGCCCAGCAGGGTCAGGCGGGGGACGGGGGAGCGAGGCAGGCCCATGGCCTGATCCATGCCGTGGATCGGGAAAGGCGTGTGCACGTCCCAGTTCTTCCAGCCGGCGTCGCGCACCTTCTCGGCGGCGTGGAACACGTCGGAGACCTTGCGGAAAGTGCAGGCCACGCCGTGGATGCGTTCGTTGCGTTCGTTCATGGTCGGGGGGC
>JAUMEU010000199.1:0-4256 GCA_032120295.1 Opitutales bacterium
GGGCATCTCCGACGATCTTGGAACCGAGACGGGCGATCAGGTCGGCGGACGAGAGCTTGGTGTAATCGGGTACGGCCGGCGGGACGAAGCCCTTCGGCTTGATGCGCCAGATACGGCCGGACTGCTTGTCGCGGTCGGGGTGGTTACGGGCGACTTCGTTGTGGCTGATGATCTTGTTATACCAGTCGATGACGTAGAGGCAGCCGTCCGGACCCATCGTCATGGCGATCGGGCGGAAGAACGGGTCGTCGCAGGTGACAAAGTCGTCGAGCTTCTCGAGGCGGTAGCCGGAGCCCTCGCGGTGCTGGCGGATCGCGTTGACCTTCGAGGTGATCGGGTTGGCGACGTACATCACGCCGTCATAGCCCTTCGGCCAGACGCCGACGTCGGAAAGCGCGAGGCCGCTCAGGCCGCTGCCGCTCATCTTGAAATCGGGAGCCTGCACCGGGAACGGCGGCTGATAGGACTTCGCGAGGCGATCGGCGCAGCCCGGGTAGAGCGCGTATTCATGGAACGGCATCACCGGGTAGCCGTAATCGTTGGCCTCCTGGATGAAGGCTTCGCCTTCGCCCGTCAGGACGAGGCCCCAGATGTTGCAGGGACCGACGCTGGTCGGCTCGAAGAAGCTGCCGTCCGGACGGAAGCGGGCCATGCGCGTGTTGGGGAAGTCGGTGACATCGCCCTTGCTCGAAGTGACCTTGCCGGAATTGAACGCGCCCTGGGCGAGCCAGAACCAGCCCCACGGCGCGCGGGTGAACTGGTGAGGGAAAAGGTGCGAGTCCTGCACGCCGAAGCCCGTCAGCAGCACCTCACGGGCGTCGGCCTTGCCGTCGGCGTCGGTGTCACGGAGGAAGACGATATCGTGACCATGCTGGACGATGGCGCCGTCCTTATAAGGCAGGACGCCTTCGGGGATCGCCAAGCCGTCGGCGAAGGCTCGCGGCTGACGCACGCCCGACGCAAAAGGCTTGTCAAAGAGGACGACCTTATCGCGGGCCTTGGACTTATAAAGCGCCTCGGCAGCGGCGGGGTTCTCGTTGGCATCGACTGGGTATTCCAAAGCGGTGCTGGACCACGCCCTGCCCTGCTGGTCGAAGATCAGCATGATGAACTTTCCGAAGTCGGCGGACTCCTTGGTGAAGAGCTCGATCTCGAAGCCCTCGGGCAGCTTGAACAGCTTCTGCTGCTCCTCGGCGGTGCGACGCTCGCCCTGCACATTGTTGTAGCTCGTGTCGCGCTTCGCGGGCACGGCCGCGGCCTTCGCAGGCTCGGGCTTCTTCGGCGCGGGCTTCACCTTATCCCAAGTCAAGGCACCGGGGGTCGCCGGAAGTTCTTCGATCGTGATTTCCTTAGCCTGGATCACTGCCATGCCACCGGAATGAATCTGGAGGCCGATCTTGCCGTCGGCAGCGATGTTCGGCTCGGTCTCGACGTAATCCAGCGCGGGCACGCCGTTGACCCAACTGCGGATGCGGTTGCCCTCGGCGAGGATGCGATACTCATTCCACTCGCCTTCCTTGACGGCGGCGAGGACCGCAGCGGCGTCCTTCGACTGGGCGATGACCTTGTTGCGGCGGCTCTCGTCGTAAAGTTTGCCGTACCAGCCCTTACCGTAATCCACCTGATAGCCGCTCATCTCGGTGCTGTTCGGGACGCGCACGCTGCGCATCTGGATGCCGCTGTTGACGAAACCCGTGCCCGTGAGGCGGAGCTTCACGCGGAGGTCGAAGTTCTGGTAGGACTTCTCGGTCGCGAGGAAAAAGTTCTTCGGGACCTTGACCGTCAAGGAACCGCCGCGGATCTCGCCGTCCTCGACGCGCCACCAGGCGGCGTCGCCTTCCCAGCCCGCGAGGGACTTGCCGTCGAAGATCGGCACGGGGGCGGCATGGACAGAAAGGGCGAAGAGCAGAGCCAAGAGACAACGCATGGTGAAGGGGGTTAGGGAGAAACTAGCCGACGGCGAGCCGGCCACAACCTTACGCGTCACCTTGGCATGCAACCCGACCACCCTCAAAAGCACATGCCGCCCGCACCCCACGCTTGCGTCCGCAGGCCTTACCGCCTGTCTTCTGGGCATGTCCTCCGTCCATCACCTCGTCCGCGACTGCACCTCGACCCTGATCCCCGCCGGGGATGTCGTCGTGCTGGAAAAAGGCACGGAAGTCACCGTCACCCAGGCCCTCGGCGGCTCGGTCACCGTGCGCACCCCGATGGGCCTCTTCCGCATCGCCCCGGCGGACATCGAAGCCCTCGGCGCCGACGCCGTCAGCCAATACGGCAAGAAGGACGAGGCTATCATCAGCGGCCCCGTGAACCAGGAAGCCCTGTGGGAGGCCCTCAAGGGCTGCTTCGACCCAGAGATACCGGTGAACATCGTGGACCTCGGCCTGATCTATCACCTCGAGCTCTCGCCCGGCGAGCGCGGCGGACAGAAGGTCGCTGCGAAGATGACGCTCACCGCGCAAGGCTGCGGCATGGGACCCGTCATCGCCGCCGACGCCAAGTCGAAGATGGAAGCCCTGCCCGGCGTCGAGTCCGCCGAAGTCGAGATCGTCTGGGACCCGGTCTGGAATCCGCGCATGATCTCCGAAGCCGGTCGCAAGCAGCTCGGCCTCGAGTGATGTCCGCGCCCGTCCAGTCCGCGACGGCCCTCTACCTGCACGTCCCGTTCTGCGCGTCGTCGTGCGACTTCTGCTCGTTCTACCAGGAACAGCCTAAGCGCGGCGAGATCGACCGCTACCTCGCGGCCATCGAGCGCGAGATGGAACTCCACCCGCCCGGCCGCGTCGAGACCGCCTTCTGGGGCGGCGGCACGCCGGGGCTCCTGCCCGCCGACGACTTACGTCGCCTCGGGCACGCGATGACCAAGGCCGCCGGCCGGCCCGGCGAATGGTCCGTCGAGCTCGCGCCTTCGTCCGTGCGCGCCGACAAGCTCGCCGCGCTCAAGGAGATCGGCGTCACCCGCGTGTCGATGGGCGTACAGAGCTTCGATGACGTCACGCTCGACGCGCTCGGCCGCCGTCATTCGCCCAAGCAGATCATGGAAGCCTGGGAGCTCATCGAGGCCGCCGGCTTCGCCTCGCGCAATCTCGACCTCATCTTCGCGATTCCCGGCCAGGACGAGAAGCGCTGGACCGATGACCTGCACCGGGCGATGGAACTCAAGCCCGACCACCTCTCGACCTATTGCCTGACCTTCGAGGAGGACACCGCGATGTTCGTGAAGCTCTCGCAGGGCAAGGTGAAGATCGACCGCGAACTGGAAGCCTTCCTCTACCGCCGCACCTGGGAGACGCTCGAAGCCGGCGGCTACGCGCAATACGAGACCTCTAACTTCGCCCAAGCCGGTCATGCCTGCCGGCATAATCTCATCACCTGGGAGATGGGCTCCTGGATCGGCTACGGTCCTTCGGCGGCGTCGCAATGGGGCCACGTCCGTTGGACGAACCCGGCGAATCTCGACCAATGGGTCAAGGGCATCGAAGCAGGCCAGCCCGTGCGCGAGCAGGCGAAGGCGCTCAGCGCACGCGACCTGCTCTGCGACGCCTTGGTCTTCGGGCTGCGCCTCAACGAAGGCGTCGACCCCTTCGCGCTCGCCGAGCGCTTCGAGACGCCGCTACCGCAAGGTGTCCGCGACCTCTTCGCCAACCTCGTCGAGGAGGAACTCATGGAACTGGCCGGCACCCGCTTCCGCCTGAACGGAGAAGGCCGTCTGCGCGCGGACGCCGTAGGCGTCGCCGTGCTGGAGAAATTCGACTGATGGACTACGCGCTCGGAGCCGCCTTCTTCTACGCCTGGTCGGTGACCTGCGCCCGGCGCAGCTCCGCGCACCATGGGCCGGACCTCGCGAACCTCGGACGCCTCGTGGTCGCGATCGTCATCGTCGGGCTCTTCGTCGCCTTCAGCGGCCGTCACCCCTTCTGCGCCGGCTGGGGCTGGTTGCTGCTCGGCGGGGCGCTCGGCCTCGGCATCGGCGACATCGCGCTCTTCCATGCGCTGCCGCGCATCGGCGTCGGCCTGACGATGCTGCTGACCCAGTGTCTCGCCGCCCCAATCGCGCTCTTCCTCGAGTACGAGATCCTCGGCCTTTCTCCGAACGGCCCGCAGTTGCTCTCCGCGCTCGTCATTCTCGCCGGCGTCGGCGTGGCGCTCGGTGCCCCGGCCGCCGGCGACCCCGCGGACCGCCGCACCGGCGTCTGGCTCGGTGTACTCTCGGCCTTTGGCCAAGCCTGCGGTGCGGTCGGCACGCCGATGGC
>JAUMEU010000200.1:0-3982 GCA_032120295.1 Opitutales bacterium
ACGTCGCACTCCGGGCGGATGGCGACGAGGTAGTGCAGGTCGATGTCGCGGACCACCACGTAGACGTCCGGCGCCACGGCGGGGTCGATGGTGTCCTTGCCCATCAAGGCGATGAACATCACCTTCTGCGCGCGTTCCATCATGAGCACGTAATGCGAGTGATGGAGGATCCCGAGCCCGTCGGTCTGGTCGAACCAGGTCCGGATGGTCACGTGGAAAGTCTTGTCAGGCTGGAGTCCGTCGGCGGGCATGGGTGAGAGGGATGAGGTGAAAGCGGGGCGGGGCAAGCGAACGCATCAGTTCCTGCGTAGGGTGGCCGCGAGGCGGTCCAGTTCGGCCCAGGTCTCGACGGCGGGCTTGAGGCCCAGGTCGCGGCGGGCGGCGGAGACGTCATACCAGTGGTCCTTGGAGAGTTCGACCGCCACGAAGCGGGTCATGGGTGGTTCGCCCTTGAGGCGGAAGAGCGTCCAGACGCCTTCGAGCAGTGCGCCGAGCCAATAGGCCGCACGCTGGCTGATCCGACGCGTGACGGGCTTTTCGCCGGCGCCGACGAGCAGTCGGTTGATGAACTCCCAGAGCTTCACGGGTTCGCCTTGCGAGAGGAAGTACGCCTTGCCGTTGGCGCGACCGGCGAGGAGCGCGTCGAGGGCGCCGAGGTGCGCGTCGGCGGCGGTATCGACGTGCGTGACGTCGACCTGGTTCTCGCCGTCGCCGACGATGCGGAGCTTGCCGGCGTGCGCGCGGGCGAGGACGCGCGGGAAGATATGCGGATCGCCTGGCCCCCAGATCAGGTGCGGGCGGAGCGCGCAGACCTTGAGCTGCTCCGAAGCGGCCTTGAGCGCGACCTCCTCGGCGATGGCCTTCGTCTCCGCGTAGGCGCAGAGCCAGTTGTCGCCGTAAGGCAGGGATTCGTCGGTGCCGCGGAACGACTCGCCGTTGAAGACGACGCTCGGGGTGCTCGTGTGCACCAGAGCGCGGACGCCGTGGGCTTGGCAGGCGGCGACGACGTGCGAAGTGCCGTCGATGTTGATGCGCACGTAATCTTCCCAGGCGCCCCAGACGCCGGCCTTGGCCGCGACGTGGAAGACGTAGTCGCAGCCTTTGACGGCCGCGTCGACCGTCGCGCGGTCGCCGATGTCGCCGCGGACGAATTCGACCCGGCTGGCGAGTTCGCCGGTCAGCGGCGTGCGGCCGAGGATGCGGACGCGGTAGCCGCGGGCGAGGCAGCGTCGCACGACCGCCTGGCCGAGGAAGCCGGCGCCGCCGGTGACGAGGACGAGAGGGGTGTTCATCGGGCGAGGCGCTGGGTCCACTCTTTCGCGAGCCGGAGGCGATGGATCTTGGCGTTGTGTCGGACGTCCACCGGCAAGGCGCGCTGGAAGACGATGTGCTGCACGCGTTCGGCCAGCGGGCAGGTCTTCGCGACAGCGCGGAGTTCGGCGATGAAACGGGCGCGCGCGGCGTCGTCCGCCGGGAAGGCGCCGGCGCGTGGTTCGACGACCAGTGCCGGGACTTGGGCCGGGGCTTCGCCGAGGCCGATGAGCGCGCAGCGGAAGACCTGCGGGTGCTGGCGGAAGGCTGGCTCGATTGATTCCGTGGGCAGGTCGCCGTCAGCGGAGCGGACCTTTTCCACGCGTCTTCCGAAGAAGAACAGCCGACCCTCGGCGTCGAGCGCACCCAGGTCGCCCATGCGATGCCAGACGCGGGCGCCGTCGGCGATCTTCGCGGCGCGGGTGGCTTCGGGCAGGCTATCGTATGCGCGCGTCACGCTCGGGCCTGTCGCGATGATCTCGCCGATTTCTCCGACCGCGCATGGGGGCGCGTCCACGAGCGTCGCGATCGCGCCGTCCGTCTCGCGGACCACGCGGATCTCGACGCCGCTGACGGGCCGGCCGACGCAGGTGCCGTGGCCGCGGAGGGCGGCTTGGCGGACTTCCCCGAGGAGTTCGTCGGCCGCGATGGTCGTGACCGGCAGGCATTCCGTCGCGCCGTAAGGCGTGTGGGTCTCGCAGTGCGGGGCGATGAAGCGGAGCTTGGCGAGCAGTTCGCCCGAGGCGGGCGCACCCGCGATCAGCAAGCGGCGCAGGTCGGGTAGCTTCAGGCCGCGGGCTTCGCAATGGTCGGCGATCTTACCCCAGATAGCGGGCGACCCGAAGGAGCAGGTGACCTTCTCCGCGCGGAGCGCCGCCACGAGCGGGGCGGGATCAGCGCCGAGCGGCTTGGAGGGGTCGAGCAGGGGCGTGACGGTCGTCGTCCCGAGGGCCGGATTGAAGAGCGCGAACAGCGGCAGCATCGCCATGTCCGTCTCGCCGGGGCGGATGTCGTAGGTCGAGCGGACCAATTCGATCTGCGCATCGAACATCCCATGGGTGTAGCAGACGCCCTTGGGGGCGCCCGTCGAGCCGGAGGTGAAGAGGATCGCCGCGAGCGTGTCGGGGTCGACCTTGGCTAGCGGACGAGGCGTGGCTGAGACAGAAGCGAGGGCTTGGCGCCAAGCGGAGCCGCCGACGGTCACGCGGGTGCGGAGGGTGCGGAAGGCCGCAAGCGGCAGGCGGCTGAGCAGGCTGGCCGCGCGGACGCCGACGAGGGCGGTCGGATGGGAGCGACGGACGCAGTCCAGGAAGGCCGACCAGCCCATGCCGGGGTCGATCGCGATCGGCACGGCGCCGAGTTTGAGCAGCGCGAACATCCCGACGATCAGGTCGTGACCAGGCCGTACCGCCAGCAGCACGCGGTCCCCGGCGGTGAGGCCGGCCTGAGCGAGGTGCGCGGCGGCCGCGTCGCTCTCCTGATCGAGATGTCGGAAGGTGCGGGTCTCGTGACGGACTACACCCGTCGGGCTGACGCTGACCGGCGACTTCGTGGCCAGGCCTTCCGGACGGTCGGTAGCCGCGATCCGGAGATGGCGGGCGACATTGCTTCCGGGGACGTTCATAGCCTGTAAATGAAGAAGCCCCGAAATCGGGGCTTCTGCAAGGGATAGTTGACGACTTAGTAGTCGGTCAGGGTGACCGCGCCCCAGAAGAGCGTGATGCGGTCGCCAGAGGTGATGCGACGCCCGTAGAACTCGCTCATGTTGACGCCGACGGTGGCCTTGTCGGAGTGGCCATAGGAGCCGGATTCGACCTTCACGAGGCCGAGGAAGTTGTGGGAAGGCTCCATCGACACGTTCTTGCCGTGGTAAGGGGTGTCGTACGTCGTGCAACCGACCATGGCGGCGGAAGCGATCAAGGTAGCAAGGGCGAGCTGCTTCATAATGGGGTGAGTTCGGATGATTGGCGGGGGGTAGGGGGCTGACAAGTCAGAACCATTCACGATGCCGCCCAGTTCTGCCAGAGGGCGACCAGCTCTGGTCCGCGGAAGAACCAGACCGCCCCGGCCACGGCCATGCTGGGCACGAAAGGCACCACGCCGACGTATTCTTCCCCTTTGAATTTGGCCTGGATGAGGCCGGGCAGGGCGGTCACGACCCCGACCACCGACCCCCCGAAAAGGCAGAAAACGGCCCCTTGCCAGCCGCAATAGGCGCCGACCCCGGCACAAAGGATAATGTCCGCCTCGCCCATGGCCTCACGTCCGGCGAGGACGGTCCCGATGGTCCGGATCCACCAGACCAAGGCGGTCCCGGCGGCGATGCCCAGCAGGGCGTCCATCAGGGCGCGGAAACGGTTCACGGCCTCGATGCTGTGGGCGGTCTCGCCATGGAGCGAGGGCACGAGCAGAGCGGCGATCAGGCCGGTCCCGACCAGCGCGAAGTTGGGCGCGTCTGGGACCATCATGTCATCGAGATCGCAACCGGCGAGGACCACGAGCAGCGGCAGGTAGACGCAGGCCACGGCGGCTTTGGCCGGAGGGAGGAAAGACCACGCGGCGACGAAGAGCAGGGCGGTGATCAGTTCGACGAGAGGATAGCGGACGGAGATGCTTGCACCGCAGCACTTCGCGCGACCCCGCAACGTAAGCCAGCCGAGGAGCGGGATGT
>JAUMEU010000201.1:0-1538 GCA_032120295.1 Opitutales bacterium
CTTCTCGCCCTCGGCCCAGACCTTCACGTAGCGGTTGATCTCGGCGGGCGTGGCCGGGCGGCGGAAGGCGCGGCTGACGAAGGAATTGGCGGCCAGACGGGCGCGGGCTTCGCCGGTCGCCGTGCCGACGACGACGGCCAGGCGGCGCTGGAGTTCGGTGCGCGTGTCGGTCGGGCCGAGGAGGCGCAGGCGTAGGCCGGAAAGCGTGCGGGCGTTGCCGGTGATCTTCGTGGGCGGGTTGAGCCACTTCAGCGTGAACTCGTGCTGGCCGGCCGTCAGTTTGACCTTCGCCTCGGCCACCTCGGTCTTCTTCACCTGCTTGAACTGATAGGAACCGACCTCGCGGCCGTCGACGAGGAAGGCCACCTTCGGGGGTGGGTCGCCGGATGCGCCCGTGGAACGGAGGGCGACCGAGATCACGTAATCGCCGTCGCGCGAGGCCGTCATCGGGCCGACGAGGTGCGGGGCGGGATCGAAGTAGCGCTGCTGGCTGTCGCGTTTACCCTTGGGTGACATCTCGATCATCGCGAGGCCCGTGCCTTCGAGTTCGGAGGGCTTGGCCGGCATCGCCTTGGCGGCGATGGCTTCGCCCACGGACAGGAAGCGCTCGAGGTGGACGGGCGAGAACGTCAGCACATCGCCGATGTTATCGAAGCCGTAGCCCGTGTCGTCGGCCGGGAAGTCGGCGGAGAAATTCTCGTCGAGGAAGCAGAGGTCGCGGATCGTGTGGTTGAACTCCGCGCGGTTGAGGCGGCGGATGGTCACGTCGCCCGGGTCGGTCTTGGATTTCGCGATGGCGGCGGCGAGCAGCTTATGGACCGAGGACTGGAGGCGCTCGATCTCAGCGGGGGACGGGCGGGTCTTCTTCTTGGCCGGGGGCATCTCGCCGGACGTGACCTGGTTGACGACCTCGCGCCAGACGCGCTGATCGCGGAAGAAGCGGGAGTCGTCCTTGAAGGCCTCGAGATTGAGGTGGCCCTTCTCGAGTTCGGCGTCGTGGCAATCGTAGCAATACTTGTCCAGGAACGGCACGATATCCTTCTGGAAATCCTGGGCGGGGGCGGCGGCGGACCAGACGCAGGCGACCACCCCGAAAATGGCGACGAACGGGGAAGGCCGAACCAACTGGCGGGCCGAGGGTAGCATTGCATGAACAGACAAAACCGACTGGGTAAGGTTGCAAACCAAAGGCCTAATCCGTCAAAAAGATGTAAAAATTTGGTAAAAATGCGTAACTAATTGGTGGTTAATTGATTATAATCGAAAAAAGGGCATTTAGGGCGTTTAGGGTTCGAAAACGGGTAAAGACCCCCACGAGAGGCCATTATGCCTCGATTCAAGGCCGCTCGCCCCCCAAGATTGGGGACTAAATCGGCAACCTAAGCCTCGGCTTGGTGTTTCAGAGTTACCCCCCTTCCCCTCTAATAAAATGCGTCCTCTTTACCGACCCACCTCAGCCCTGCTCATGGCGGCGATCCTGGGCGGCCTACCGGCGTCCGCACTGGACCTCGAAGGCTTGGCCAAGAACTCGCCGTTTG
>JAUMEU010000202.1:0-6426 GCA_032120295.1 Opitutales bacterium
GGTCCTTTCCCATGTTCCCGCTTTCCCTCTTTATGAAGACCACGCTAGCCAAGAACGTGCAGCTCAAGGACAAGACCTGGTATGTCGTCGACGCCAAGGATCAGGTCCTGGGCCGTGTTGCCGTCAAGATCGCCAATATTCTCCGCGGCCGTCACAAGCCCACCTACACCCCCCACGTCGACACCGGTGACTACGTCATCGTGATCAACGCCGACAAGGTCCGCCTCACCGGCTCCAAGGAAGAGGACAAGACCTACATGTTCTACACCGGTTGGGTCGGCACCGCTTACCGCCGCACCGCCGCCGCCATGCGCGAGCGTCGCCCTGAGTTCCTGGTCACCCATGCCGTCAAGGGCATGCTCCCCAAGAACCGCCTCGCCAACGCCATGCTCCTGAAGCTGCGCGTCTACGCCGGCGACAAGCACGATCACGCCGCTTCCAACCCGATCCCTTTCAAGGGTTAATCGACCGATTCTTTCGCAATGAGCGCCAAGTCCTCCGCCATCCTCGCTGTCGGCCGTCGTAAGACCGCCTCGGCCCGCATCCGCCTTTCCCGCGGTACCGGTGTCATCGTCGTCAACGGCAAGCCCGTCGAAGAGTACCTCTACACCGAGGCCCTGGTGAAGTCCGCCACCCTCCCGATCACCACCGCCGGCCTCGACGGCCAGCTCGACGTCATCGTCCGCGTCATCGGCGGCGGCCCCAACGGCCAGGCCGGTGCCATCTCCCATGGTCTCGCCCGCGCGATCCAGAAGATGGACGCCACCCTCCGCGCCCCTCTGAAGAAAGAAGGTCTCCTGACCCGCGACGGTCGTATGCGCGAACGTAAGAAGCCTGGCCGCCCCGGTGCCCGCAAGCGCTTCCAGTTCTCCAAGCGTTAATCCGCGAAGGGACAGGAAACCTCGAAGGCCCCGGCACCCCGGGGCCTTTTTGTTGCCCATTCCGCCCAGTCCAGCCATCAGTTCGTCATTCCCATCCACCAAACTCTCAAGCCATGTCCCAAAACCTGACCAAGGTCGGCATCGTCGGCGCCTCCGGGTATACCGGGGAGGAGCTCGTCCGCGTCCTGGCCCGCCACCCGCGGGTCCGGCTTGCCGCCGTCTGCTCCCGGACCTTGGCCGGCAAGTCCGTGGCCGAAGAGATCCCTCGGCTTCGCGGCGTCGTCGACCCGGCTTTGGTCTTCTCCGCCTCCTCGCCCGAAGAATGCGCGAAGTCCGACGTGGACGTCTGGTTCCTGGCCCTGCCGCATGGCGTCGCCGCCGAATACGCCGCGCCGCTCGTCGCCGCCGGCAAGCGGGTGCTCGACCTGTCCGCCGACTTCCGTCTCCGCGACCTCGCGCTCTACAAAAAGTATTACGGCCATGACCATCCCGCGCCGGCGCTCGCCGCGCAGGCCCGTTACGTCATCCCGGAACTCCAGACGGACGACGCGTGGAAGTCCGCGAAGCTCATCGCCTGCCCGGGCTGTTACCCGACCAGCATCCAGGTGCCGCTCGTGCCGCTCCTGCGCGCCGGCCTGCTCAAGCCCGAGCCGGGGCGCCTGATCATCAATTCCTACAGCGGCGTCTCCGGCGCCGGTAAGAAGGCCGACGTCGCCTTCCTGTTCTCCGAGCGCGACAGCTCGATCAAGGCCTACGGCATCCCCGGTCATCGGCACATCGCCGAGATCGAGGAGCAGTTCGGCGTGGCCGCCGGCCAGCCGGTCGTCGTGCAGTTCAATCCGCACCTCGCCCCGATGCACCGCGGCATCGCCACGACCATCGTCGTGCCCGCTCCGGGCGTCACCGTCGCCCAGGTCGAAGCGGTCTGGCGGCAGGCCTATGCCGGCCGGCCGTTCGTCACCCTGCTCAAGTCGGGTGAGTTCCCCGACACCGCCCACGTCGCCAACACCAACCGGGTCGCCTGCGCCGTCGTCGCCGACGCGCGCACGGGCAACCTCATCATCACCTCGGTGATCGACAACCTGCTCAAGGGCGCCGGCGGCCAGGCGGTCCAGAACCTCAACCTGATGATGGGCTGGGACGAGGCCGAAGGCCTGCGCTGATCTTTCTCCATGTCCATCGAGTTCACCAATGATTCGCCGGGCGTCTCGGACGTGCCTGGCTTCCGCGTCGGCGCCGCCGGCTGCGACATCCGTAACAAGTCGACCGACCGTCTCGACCTCACGCTCGTCGTCGCCGACCGCCCGTGCGCCGCCGCCGGCGTCTTCACGACCAATGACGTCAAGGCCGCCCCCGTGCGCTTCTGTCAGCAGGTGCTCGCCGTGTCCGCGGACCAGATCCGCGGCATCGTCGGCAACAGCGGCAACGCCAACGCCTGCACGGCCGCCCAGGGCGACGCCGATGCGGTCGCGATGGCCAGGCTCTCCGCCGCCGCCGTGGGTGCGCCGAACGACGCCTTCCTCGTCTGTTCGACCGGTCGTATCGGTGAACTGCTCCCGATGGCCAAGGTCGCCGAAGGCATCAAGGTCTCGGCCGCCCGTCTCTCGCGCGACGCCGCCGAAGGCGTGCGTTCCGCCCACGCCATCCTCACTTCCGACACCCGCCCGAAGTCCGTCACCGCGCGCTTCGTCTGGGAGGGCCAGACCGTCACGCTCGCCGGCATCGCCAAAGGCGCCGGCATGATCGAGCCCAACATGGCCACCATGCTCGCGTTCGTCTGCACCGACGCCGCCGCTTCGCCGGCCGAGCTCAAGGCCGCCCTCAAGGCTGCCTCCGACCAGTCCTTCAACTGCGTCAGCGTCGACGGGGACATGTCCACCAACGACACCGTGCTCCTGCTCGCTTCCGGCGTCTCCGGCGTCTCCGTGGGCGCGTCCGCCCCGGCCGCCCTCCGCGCGCTCTTCCAGGAAGCCCTCGACCAGGTCTGCTTCGCCTTGGCCGAGAAGATCGTCGGCGATGGCGAGAAGATCACCAAGGTCGTGTCCGTGGAGATCGAAGGCGCCCGCACCCGCGCCGACGCCGAGAAGATCGCCCGCGCCATCGGCAACTCCCTCTTGGTGAAGTCCTCCTGGTTCGGCGAAGACCCGAACTGGGGTCGTCTGGCCGACGCGGCCGGCTACGCCCGCACGGGCCTGGATGAGTCCAAGTTGGATATCTACTATGACGACGTCCCGGCCGTCCTTGGCGGCAAGCCGCTGCCCGAGAACAAGCCTAAGTGGAGACAGGTCGTGAAGGCCGCCCGTTTCGCCGTCCGTCTGCAGCTCAACCTCGGCGACGCCAGGTTCCGGCTCCTCGCGGCGGACCTCACCGACGGTTACGTGAACTACAACAAGAGCGAGTGAGGTTTTCCGTTTACTCTCCGACCGCAGTCCTGACACTCCGTCCCGCAAGATGAGCATTCCCGCCGCGCAGAAAGCCGAAGTCCTCCACGAGGCCCTTCCTTACATCCATAAGTTCCGTGGCTCCACCTTCGTGGTGAAGTACGGCGGAAGCTTCATGGACGACCCGAATCCGGAGGGCCGCGACCGCGTGGCCACCGACATCGCCTTCCTGGCCGCCGTCGGCATCCAGGTCGTCGTCGTGCACGGCGGTGGCAAGGCCATCACCCGCGCCATGGACAAGGCCGGCATCAAGTCCGAGTTCCGCGGCGGCATGCGCGTCACCGACGCCGCGACCGTCAAGATCGTCGAGGACACCCTCAACAATGAGATCAACGGGCAGATCTGCGAGTCCCTGAGGGCCCGCGGCGCGAACCCGCTCGGCATGCCGGGGAACCACGTGAACCTCTGCGAGAAGCTCTGCGGCACGGACGAGCAGGGCCAGCCCGTCGACATCGGCTTCGTCGGCGACATCAAGTTCGTGAAGACGAAGCTCATCAAGAAGGCCCTCGCCGACGGCCACCTGCCGGTCGTCTCGCCCATCGCCCTCGACGCCGACGACCAGGCTTACAACACCAACGCCGACGTCGCCGCCGCCGCCGTCGCCAATTCCCTGCGCGCCCGCCGCCTCATCTTCATGAGTGACGTCCCGGGCCTGCTGGCCGACGCGAAGAACCCGGATTCCCTCATCCCCACGCTCAAGGTGAGCGAGGTCGACGAACTCAAGCGCAAGGGCGTCATCGCCGGCGGGATGATCCCGAAGGTCGACAGCGCCGTGAAGGCCCTGAAGGAAGGCGTCCGCCGCGTCCACTTCATCGACGGCCGCGTCCCGCATGCGCTCCTGCTCGAAGTCTTCACCGACAAGGGCATCGGCACCGAAATCGTCCACGGTTGATGAACGGCCCGTCCGCAGATCCCACCGCCGCGAACTACGCGGCCAACGTCGCCCACAATTACGGCGCGCCGCCCATCACGCTCGTGAAAGGGCAGGGGACGCTCGTCTGGGACGCCGCCGGTAAGCGCTACCTCGACTTCGCCACCGGCATCGCGGTGAACGCCGTCGGTCACGCCCACCCGCATTGGGTGAAGCGCGTCACCGAACAGGCCGGCAAGCTCGTCCACGTCAGCAACCTCTACCGGAACGAACCGCAGGGCGAACTCGCCCATGCGCTTTCGCTCCGTTGCGGCCCCGGTCGCGTGATCTTCTGCAACAGCGGCGCCGAAGCCAACGAAGGCCTGCTCAAGCTCGCCCGCCTCCATGGCCAGCGCAAGTCGGGCTCCGAAGGCGCCTGCATCGGTGTCATCGTCGCCGAGAAGGCTTTCCATGGCCGTACGTTCGGCGGCATGTCCGCCACGCCGCAGGAGAAGATCCAGAAGGGCTTCCGTCCGTTGTTGTCCGGCTTCACCACTGCCCCGCTCAACGACCTCGCCGCATGGGACAAGGCCATCGACGCCCGGACCACGGCCGCCGTGCTGATCGAATCGATCCAAGGCGAAGGCGGCGTGAATCCCGCCACCCCGGAGTTCCTCCGCGGGGTCGAGCAGATCTGCCGCGCGCGCAATGTCCTCTTCCTTATCGACGAGATCCAGTGCGGCATCGGCCGGACCGGTAAGTTCTTCGCTTACGAGCACGCGGGCGTGCAGCCTGACGCGATCGCCATGGCTAAGGGCCTCGGCGGCGGTTTTCCGATCGGCGCGATCTGGATGGCGCCTCCGCACGACGACCTCTTCCAGGCGGGTTCGCATGGGACCACTTTCGGCGGCGGGCCTCTGGCCGCTACCGCGGGTCTGGCCGTGCTCGAAATCCTCGAAGCCGAACAGCTCGTCGCCAAGGTCGCGGAGCGTTCCGTCGCCTGGCATGCCGCGCTCCGTGGGCTCGTCACCCTCCGTCCGGACCTCGTCAAGGAAGTCCGCGGGGCCGGCTACATGGTCGGCGTCATCCTGCACGTCGACCCGCTCCCGGTCGTCGCCGCCCTCCGCGAGGCCGGCATCCTCACCGCGCCCGCCGGTGGCGTGGCCGTACGCCTGTTGCCTCCGCTCAACGCCTCGCCCGAGGAGCTGGCCGAGTCCGTGGCGATCCTGCGTCAGGTCCTGGGCGACTGGAAGGCGGCCTGAGCGGTTTCCTGCCCTTATTTTCCTCTGTCCAAACGTATCCAGCGGGCTATGTTGGAACGCTTTCCGAGATGCGTCATTTCCTGAAGGAGACCGACCTGAGTCCGGCCGAGACGGCCCAGGTCTTCGCTGCGGCGGCGGCCCTCAAGGCGGGTCGTGGCCAGTCCGCCGGCGCCGCCCTTGCGCACCAGTCCTGGGGACTGATGTTTTTCAAGAAGAGCACCCGGACCCGCGTCTCCTTCCAGGTCGGCGTCCATGAGCTCGGCGGACAGCCCGTGATGCTCAACGCCGATGACCTCCAACTCTCCCGGGGCGAGACCGTGGCGGATACCGCCCGCGTCCTCTCCCGCTATCTGCACGGGATGGTGATCCGTTGTCATGAGCACGCCTTGCTCGAGGAGTTCGCCCGCTGCGGCACGATGCCGGTCGTGAACGCGCTATCCGACTTCCTCCATCCGTGTCAGTTCATGACGGACATGTTCACGCTGGCGGAGCGCTTTGCGCCTGGTCACCCGCAGGACTACGCGGCTTCGCTCCAAGGCAAGAAGGTCGCCTTCCTTGGCGACACCGCCTGCAACATGGCGAATTCCTTCGTGCTCGGTGGCGCCGCCCTCGGCGTCGAGATCGCGCTCGCCGGCCCCGCCGGTTATGAGCCCGGCGCCGAGATCCGCGCCCAGCTGAAGAAAGACGGCCTCGCCGAGTCCTTCACCTTCACGACCGACCCCGCCGCCGCCGTCAAGGGGGCCGACATGGTCTACACCGACGTCTGGGTGAGCATGGGCATGGAAGCCGAGAAGGCCGAGCGCCTCCGCACCATGCAGCCTTACCAGGTCAACGCGAAGCTGATGTCCTTGGCCAAGCCCTCGGCCTACTTCATGCACTGCCTCCCGGCCCACCCCGGTGAGGAAGTCTCGGCCGAAGTGCTCGCGAGCAAGCAGAGCATCATCTTCGACCAAGCCGAGAACCGTCTGCACGTGCAGAAGGCCATCCTCGCG
>JAUMEU010000203.1:0-6522 GCA_032120295.1 Opitutales bacterium
CCGGCGCTGACCGACCGTGAGAAGCGCGGCCTGATCCCCTTCTGCGTGGCCGCGCTGATCCTCTTCCTGATGGGCGCCGCCTTGGCGTTCCTCTGGCTGAGCCCGATGTCCATCCAGATCTGGCAGCACTTCGCGGAAGGGCTCAACATGGAGGTGACCTGGCAGGCTTCGGATTATTACGCGTTCGTGGTGATGATGTGCCTGCTCACCGGCCTGACCTTCCAATTCCCCCTCGCGCTCATCATCCTGATGTGGCTCGAACTGGTCCGCCCGCGCACCCTGCTCAAGTCCTGGCGCGGGATGCTCTTCGGGATCATGGTGCTGGTGGCCATGATCACCCCCATCGCCGAGCCGATCTCGCTCTTCGTGATGACGGGCATCCTTTTCAGCTTCTTCCTCGCCGCCGTCGGCGTCGGGACCGTGATCGTCCGCCGCAAGCGCGTCGCCCGCGGCGACAAGCCCAACCCGGAAGATGACGACCTCCCCGACGACGATGACGAAGACGACGACCGCGATGACGACGGCGGCTATCGCCCGGCCCGCTCCACCGATCCGGTGACGCCTTCGACCCCGGCCCTCGGCTCCTCCGCGAGCAATAAGCCTAAGTCCACCCCGCCTCCCGCCGAAGGCGACCTGAGCTCCCTCGACTAATCCCATGACTCTACGCCTCCTCCTCGTCCTCCTCGCCCTTCCTGTTGGCGCCCAGACGACTCCGTTCGGCACCAAGGTCAGCGAGACCCCCGCCGCGACCCCCACCACGGTGCCGGCCGCCGCGACCACGCCCGCCACCACCGGTATCTCCGATGAATTCGTCGACAACTCGGTGATGATCTCGCCCTTCCGGCCGACGATCCTGCCCGAGGCCAAATCGACCCGGACCTTCCAGCTCTCGAAGATGAACCGCCTCGGCTCGACGGAGACCACCAAGGAACTGCAGCGTCTCTATTCCGCCTTCGCCACGCAGAGCATCGTCGACGGCTCGCCCGCCGGCTCCAGCAAGGCCGTCGGCTATCTGACGACGGTCACCTATTCAATCCTCCAGGATCTCGGCGACAACCGCTACCTGGCCAAGGCGGCCTGGCCTGCCGCCGGCCCCAACGAAGCCCTCGCCGCCGGCGTGGACACGATGGCCCTCCTCCTCCTCGAGAAACCCGCCAAGGCCGGCGACACGGGCAAGATCACCGGGATGCACGTCGGCACCGTCGCGGTGCTCTTCACCCCTGACTTCGCGCCGCTCAAAGGTCGTCGGCTCACCCTCCGTCGCGAAGCCTTCCTGGAATGCGCGACCTTGGAGGAATCAACGGCCGGCCTGCAACGCTTCGTCGAAGCGATCACCGCCGGCGCCGAACTCAGCGCGGTGACCAACGAGACCATCCCCTGTAAGAAGTGCGGCGGCCTCGGCTTCACGCGTGAAGCCCAGAAGGGCCAGCTGCTGGACAAGCGCATCCCCTGCGCCGATTGCGCCAGCACCGGGAAGCTGATCATCTCGGTCGAGACGAAGTTCGTCCCCTGAGCGGGACAATCCGCATCCTGCGCTTGCGCACGGGCTTTTCCGTCGGCACATTGCGGCGTGTCCTCCCCGCTGCACGTCGGCCTAGAAGCCCATTTCGCGGCCCTCGAGCAGTTCCTCGCGGCGCAGGAACTCGCGTTCGAGCCTGAGGTCCGTCCGATGGTCCGCGACGTGCTCGCCCATCCGGGCAAGCGCCTCCGCCCGCTCCTCGCCTTCGGCGCGGGCGCCGGCGGCCCGCCGCCTGCCGCCTTGGTCCGCGGCGCGGGCATCATCGAACTGGTCCACCTCGCGACCTTGGTACACGACGACGTCCTCGACGGCGCCGACACGCGTCACGGCAGCGACACCCCCAACCGCACCCACGGCGCCCACGCGGCGGTGCTCTTCGGCGACGCCCTCTTCGCCCATGCCCTCGTGCTGGCCGCCGACCACCCGACGCCGGAGCTCTGCCGTATCGTGGCCCGCGCCTCCCGCGAAGTCTGCTCCGGCGAAGTCTGCCAGACGTTCTCCCGCGGCCACGACGACCTCTCGCTCGAAGACTACACCCGCCATATCCGCCTGAAGACAGCGGAGCTCTTCGAAGGCGCCTGTCGGATCGGCGCGCTCCTCGCCGACCGTCCGAAGGAACACGTCGACGCCTGTGCGCTCTTCGGACGCCACCTCGGCATCGCCTACCAGATCTACGACGACCTGGTCGACCTCCTGCAGGACGACGCCAAGGCGGGCAAGACGCTCGGTACCGACGCCGCCAGCGGCAAGTTGACGCTCCCGATGCTGCTGGAACGCGACCTTTCGGGCAAAGGCTTCCTGACGCCCCTCCGCGCCGGTGGCGACGCCCGTCAGCTGATCTCCACCGCCGCTTGGCGCGAATCCTTCCGCCGCCTCGACGCCGAGATCGCCGCCGCCGAGCAGGCCCTCGAACCGGTCGCCGGCTCACCCTCCCCCTTCTTCCTGCTCCGGCTCACGGGCTTCCTCCGCGAAGCCGCGGGCCGGCTCGCTCCGCGCGCATGAGGATCTTCCGCACCACCTCGTCGGAAAGACTGGCGCTCGCCTTCGTGCTGCTCGTCCTCGCCGGCGCCGCCGGCCTGCAGTTCGTCTGGCGCTCGCTCTGAGCTCAGGGCAGGAACTTCTTCACGTCGTAACCCCTCGCCCGCACGGCGGCGCGGAGGTCATCCACGTTCACGCGGTCGCCCAGCTTGACGCCGAAGTCGCGGAACCAACCGGCGCGCATCTCGACCGCGAAACGGGCCTGCTTCGTGACGGACGTGGTGGTCTCGGTGTCCCCCGCCGTCATGGTGCGAATCTCGAGGACCGTGCCGTCACGGGCGACGAACGCGATATCGAGATCGATCAGAGTGTCCTTCATCCAGAAACTCATCGGCCCGTCCTCGTCGTACAGGAAAGCCATGCCTTCGGCTTCCTCCAGCCGGGCGACGGCCATCAGCCCGCGGGCTTTCTCGAGATCGGAGATCGCCACGCGCACTTGGGCGAGCACCACGCCCACCCGGACGGGGAAACGGGTCTCGAGGCCGAGTTCGCGGGCCGGAGCGACCTCCGGACGAGGGCTATCGCAGGCGGCGAACCCGAGAGCCAGGACGAAGAAGAGCAACCGGAACATGCGGGCGAGTGTTCCTGCGATTGCCACGGAGGCAAGTTTCGCTTGCTTGGCCGGATGGAACGCGATCCTCAGGCCCATTGGCTCGAGACCGAGACGGCCTTGTATTACGCCCGGGCCGCGGTCCGGGTGGGGCTCTGGGCCTCCGAACGCGTGCTCATCGAACGCTACCTACCGAAGTCGGCCCGCTTGCTCGAACTCGGTTGCGGCGGCGGCCGCGTGGTGCTCGGCCTCCGTCAGGCAGGCTACCCTGACGTGACGGCCACGGACTTCTCCCCGATCATGGTCAGCCTCGCCCGTGCCGTCCTCGCCGACCACGACGAAGCCTGGGAACATGGCGTCGAGCGACAGGACGCCACGGCGCTCACCTACCCGGACGCCTCCTTCGATCATGCGATCTATGCGTTCAACGGATTGATGTGCCTGCCTAGCCGGGATCATCGGCTCGCCGCATTATGTTCGATTCATCGCGTGTTGAAACCCGACGGCATCCTCCTCTTCTCGGCCGCCGATCGCGAGAAAGGGGCTTACGCCGCCTACCGGGCCCAGGAAGCAGACCCGGACGACGAACTGATCCCCGGCGACCGCTGGCACGAGAGTGATACTTCGCCGGTGTTCATGCACAGCAGCACCGAAGCAGAAACCCGCGAAGAGTTGTCCGAATCTGGCTTCTCGGTCATCGAGTGTCCGCTGAGCACCGAAATCGCGGCCGACGGACCGCTCGTCCGGGAGTTCGCCGGCGAGACCCGCTTTTACGTCGCGAAGAAGGTTTGAAGGAACCGCCCGTCGGCGGTCTTGTCGGGATGACCATGCCTTTCCGTCTTTCCTGGCTGTTCGCATTTCTCCTACCTGGCGCCGCCTTGGCCTTGGACCTGCACGTCAGCCCCAAGGGTGATGACAAGGCCTCCGGCCGGGCCGACGCCCCGCTGGCTTCGCTCGAAGGCGCCCGTCAGGCCGTGCGCAAGCTCCCCCGCCCCTTGGCCGAGCCGATACGCGTCCTATTCGCCAGCGGGACCTACCGGATCACGCAGGCCGTCGCGTTCGACGAGAAAGACTCGGGCGAGGCCGGTCGGACCATCTCCTATGAAGCTGCCCCAGGCGTGAAGGTCGTCATCTCCGGCGGAGCCGAGCTCCCCTCGTTTCAGGCCGGCGCGGACGGACGCTGGACGTTGGACGCGCCCGCTGAAGCCGGGATCTTCGAACAACTCTGGGTCGGCGACCGCCGCGCCACCCGCGCCCGCACGAGCAATCCCGGCACACGTTTTCTCCGGAGCCTCGAACGCGAGACCCCGCTTCCCGCCGGCGCCGCCGGGCCCGGCTTCACGGAGCAGACCCTGAACGTCATGCCGGCGGAACTCGCGGGCTTCGGCGAGGCGTCCCCGGTCGAGACCAAGGACGCCGTGGTCACCTTCTACCATAAATGGGACACGACGCGTAGCCGCGTCGAGTCCGCTGATCCGGCCAAGGGCGTGCTCACCGTCCGCGGACCCGCCCAGAAAGCCAACACCGCGTTCGACCATCTCACCGGGATGGTCATCGAGAACCTGTCGGGCCTGCTGGACGAACCCGGCGAATGGTTCCTGGCCCGTGACGGCCGCCTGAGTTATCTGCCCAGACCCGGCGAGGACATCACGGCCGTCCGCGGAGTCATTCCGGTCGCGGAAAAGCTGCTGACCATCGCCGGTACCGCCGAATCGCCCGTCCGTCACCTCGTCTTCCGCGGCTTACGTTTCCACCACGCCAAAGGAGTGCCTTCGCTGGCGACCTCCGTCCCCAACCAGGCCGCGGTGCGGACCGTCGACGGTGTCATCACCGTCGAGCATGCCGCCGCCGTGACCTTCTTCGGCTGCGAACTCGCGCATGTCGGCAGCTACGGCTTCTCCCTCCGCTCAGGCAGCCACGGCGTCGTCGTCGAGAAGTGCCTGATCACCGACCTCGGCGCCGGCGGCGTGAAGATCGGTTCGCTCAACGACGAACCTAAGCCCGCGGACCACGCGAGCCACAACCGGATTCACAACAGCATCATCCGCGACGGCGGCCTGCTCTTCCCCTGCGCCGTCGGCGTCTGGATCGGCTCATCCTCCGACAACGAGGTGACCCACAACGAGATCTCCGACTTCTTCTACTCCGCGGTTTCCGTCGGCTGGCGCTGGGGCTACGCGCCCAGCGCGGCCAAGCGTAACAAGGTGGAATGGAATCACCTGCATCACCTCGGCAAAGGCCTGCTCAGCGACATGGGCGGCGTCTACACCCTCGGCCCCTCGGAAGGCACCTCGGTCAGCCATAACCATATCCATGACGTGACCTGCTTCACCTACGGCGGCTGGGGGCTCTACACCGACGAAGGCAGCTCGGGGATCACGATGGAAGGCAACGTGGTGCACGACACCACCGACGGCGGCTTCCACCAGCATTACGGCAAGGACAACGTCATCCGGAACAACATCCTGGCCTTCGCCGAGGAATACCAGGTCAAGCGTAGCCGCGCCGAGGAACACCTCTCCTTTACGTTCGAGAAGAACCTCATCATCTTCGAACGCGGCGAGCTGCTGGGCAGCAACTGGACCGGCACGACCGCCAATTTCCTGAACAAGGATAACGTCTATTGGGACGTCTCGGCCCGGCCGGTGACGTTCACCGACAAGAAACTCCCGCTCGCCGAATGGCAGAAGAAGGGCCAAGACCTCGGCTCGATCATCGCCGACCCACTCTTCGTCGACCCCGCCCAGCGCGACTTCCGCCTCAAGCCGGGCTCACCGGCTCTGGCCCTGGGCATCAAGTCCATCGATGTCTCCGCGATGGGCGTACTCCACGATGATCCGGCCTGGCGGCAACTGGCGGACACCTTCGAGCGAGGCCCTGAGACGAAGCGCCCGCCCCGACCGGAAGCGCCCGCCCTCAACCTCCGCCAAGCCTTCGAAGGTCGCATCATCGACCAGCAGCGCCCCTTCCCCCACGCGACCCCGGCGCTGACGGTGCTGCGCTCCGCCCCCGGCAAGCCGCGCGTCAGCCTCGGCGACGCCCTACGACTGACCCCGGCCAAGCAGGCTGAAGGCAAACAGTCGCTGCTCTTCCAGGACGCCCCTGGCCTGCCTTCGCATTACCTCCCGATGCTGTCCTTCCACCCGCATCATTTCGCGGGCACCTCGACCGTGAGCTTCGCCCTCTACATGGAACCCAAGGCGATCTTCATCCATGAGTGGCGCACCAAAGGTAACCCCTACCGCACCGGCCCGGTCATCCATGTCCAGAACGGCCGCCTCACCGGCATCAAAGGTCTCGACGTCGCCGTGCCGACGCAGAAGTGGATCCGCTTCGAACTGAAGGCCGTCATCGGTGATGCCGTGACGGGGCGCTGGAGCCTCAAGGTCACGCCCGAAGGCGAGCCGACGAAGGA
>JAUMEU010000204.1:0-4795 GCA_032120295.1 Opitutales bacterium
TCGACCTTTCGCCGGCCGTCTACAACGGCATGCACGACATCGCCATCGCCCCGGATGGCGCCATCTACCTCGCCGATAGCTTCCAGCACCGCATCGTGCGCCTCGACCCGCAGACGCACGTCGCGACGCTCTTCGCCGGCACGGGCAAGGCCGGCTTCGGCGGTGACGGCGGCCCGGCCGAACTCGCGCAGTTCAACATCACGATGTGCGGTACCCTCAGCCCGGACGGCGCGTTCATGACCATCGCCGATATCGGCAACCACCGCGTCCGCCGCATCGACCTCAAGACCCGCGTGGTCACGACCCTCGCCGGCAACGGCAAGAAGGGTCTCCCGAAGGACGGCGATGACGCGCTCAGCGCCCCGATGGGCGACGTGCGCGCGACCTGCGTCGCCGCAGACGGCACGGTCTACGCACTGCTCCGCGGGGGCAACGCGCTCGTCGCAATCAAGGATGGCAAACTCAGCGTGGTCGTGAACAAAGCCGGCAAGGCCGGTCCGGCGACCGATGGCCCCGCCGCCACCGCCACGATGCGTGGTCCGAAATACGTGACGATGGACGCCAAGGACAACGTGCTCATCCTCGACACGGAAAACCATTGCCTGCGCCTCTTCGACCCGATCAAGCAGACGATCCGCACGATCGTCGGCAACGGCAAGAAAGGCGCCGCGGTCGGTGCCGATTGGGCCGCCACGCAGCTCAACCGCCCGCACGGCGCTCGCATCGGACCCGACGGACGCCTCTACGTGACGGATACGGAAAACAACCGAATCCTCGTCGGTCCGGCCCCTTAAGCGGGGTTCGGCTTACTGGGCGGGGTTTTTGGGTTTGTCTCTTTCGTCACGGGGCGGTTGGTTCGGGGGTCACTTCTCGCCGCAATGTCCTCGACCGGTTCCAGTCCTTCCCGCCGTCCTTTCGGCCCCCGCGCTTTCGTGGGAGCCCACACGGCCTTGGTCACCCCCTTTCTCAATGGCGCCGTGGCTTGGGATGACCTGAAGAAGCTGGTCGAATTCCAGATCGCAGCCGGCATCGACGGCCTGGTCGCCGTCGGCACCACCGGTGAATCCCCTACCCTCGATTACGACGAGCACATCGACGTCATCCGTAAGACCGTCGAATTCGCCGCCGGCCGCGTCCCGGTCATGGCCGGCACGGGCTCCAACGCCACGACCGAAGCCCTCGACCTGACCCAGCGCGCCGACGAAGCCGGCGCCGACGCCTTCCTGCTCGTCGCCCCGTATTACAACAAGCCCAGCCAGGAAGGCCTGTTCCGCCACTTCGCGGTCCTCGCCGAGGCTACCGCCAAGCCGATCATCCTTTACTCCATCCCGGGCCGCTGCGGCATCGAGATCACCGTCGAGACCACCCTTCGCCTCCGGAAGAAGTATCCGAACATCATCGGCATCAAGGAAGCCGGCGGCCAGGTCGAGAAGGCCGCGCGCCTCGTGCGCGAGTCTGACCCAGAATTCATCGTCCTCAGCGGCGACGACTCCCTGACCCTGCCCTTCGCCGAAGTCGGCGCCCAAGGCATCATCTCCGTCGCTTCGAACCTCATCCCCGGCCCGGTGGCCCAGCTCGCCCAGCTCGCGCGCACGCAGCAGTTCGCCGAAGCGAAGGTCCTGCACGACCAGCTCGCCGAGATCTTCAAGACTCTCTTCGTCGAACCTAACCCGGTGCCCGTGAAGCATTGCATGATGCGCACCGGCATCATCCGTTCCGACGAAGTCCGCCTGCCCCTTTGCGAGATGTCTGAAGCCAATCGTCTTCACGTCGAGCAGGTCGCCGACACCACCCTCGCCTCCCTCCGATGAGCCAGCCCATCCGCATCCTCCTCAACGGCGCCAAGGGCCGCATGGGCCTCGCCATCATCAACGTGGCCGCTTCCGAGAAGGCCGTCATCGCCGCCGGCGTCGACCAAGGCGATGACATCGCCGCGCACATCGGCGCCGCCGACGTGGTCATCGACTTCTCCTTCCACTCCGCGACCCTCGCCGTCGCGCAGCTCTGCGCCCGGCATAAGAAGCCGCTCGTGATCGGCACCACCGGCCACACCGTTGAAGAGAAGGCCGCGATCACCGCCGCCATCAAGGGCCTCCCGGTCGTCTGGGCCGGCAACTACTCCGTCGGCGTCACGCTGCTCAACGCCCTGGTCCGCCAGGCCGCCCGCTCGCTCGCCGACGCCGGCCGCTGGGACGTCGAGGTGCTCGAGATGCACCACCGCCTCAAGAAGGACGCGCCCTCCGGCACCGCCGAGACGCTCCTCAAGATCCTCCTCGAAGAGCGCCAGCTCGCCAAGGAAGCCCTCAAGCACGGCCGCGACGGCCTGGTCGGCGAACGCCCGCTCGATGAGATCGGCGTGCACGCCATCCGCGGGGGCGACGTCGTGGGCGACCACACCGTCCTCTTCGCCGCCGAAGGCGAGCGTCTCGAACTCACGCACAAGGCCTCCAACCGCGAGATCTTCGCGCGTGGCGCCGTCCGCGCCGCCCGCTGGCTGAAGAGACAGCCCGCCGGCCTGTATGGCATGGAAGATGTGTTGGGGCTCAAATAAAGATTAGGGGGCAAGCTGGCACGGTGACACGTGGACAAGGGGACGATACATCGTTGCCTCGGGTAGGGTCGGGACCGCGTCACGACATAGATGCCTCGAGGTAGGGACAGCACCACCGTGCTGTCCTAGTGCTTTGTTTCAGGTGGCGGGTGGCGGGATAAACGAGGACTGGAGGACCCGAGGCCACGTGGGCCAGAGCAAGCCGGCAGTTGATTTCCGGAGACCGATGACCGAGCTTTCGATTCTGGCATCGATTCAGTCATCTGCCATCGATGCAGTCATCCATTCTGGAGGGTTACTATGTCGTGACGCGGTCCCGACCCTACCCATTAAAGGTTTTGGCGGTTGGGAACTCAAAGTGAGGGCCCTGCCTCTAATCCATTCAGTCCTCCACTCAGCCCTCTACGCAGTCCTCAACTCAGTCCTCCGTGCGTGTGACTCCCCTTGTCCACGTGTCACCGTGCCAGCATGTCCCCTCGCTCGGCGCTCAGCGTCCAAGCGCCGCTTTCACCAACTGATCGGCGGTCGCGCCAGCGCCGAGCTTGGCCAGCGCGGCGCGCACGCCCTTGTCGGCGTCGGGACCCTTGAAGCCGAGCGCGATGAGCGCGGCGACGGCGTCCGTGGCAGGCGTGGGCTGGGCAGCGACGATGGTCGCGGCGGCCGCGGGGGCGGCGCCTGGGCCTTCGAGTCCGACCTTGTCCTTCAGCTCCATGACGAGGCGTTCGGCGGTCTTCTTGCCGACGCCGGGACACTGGGAAAGCAGGGCGACGTCGCCGCGGATGATGGCGTCACGCAGGATCGGCAGCGCAAGGCGGCTGAGGATGTTCAGCGCCATCTTGGGGCCGACACCGGACACCTTCTCGACGAGCAGCTTGAAGAACTCGCGCTCCTCGGCGACGGCGAAGCCGTAGAGGGCCTGGCCGTCCTCGCGGAAGACATGGTGGATGAGCAGGAAGACTTCCGCGCCGAGCTTCGGCAGGCGTTCCGCGGTCGTGACCGGGACGTTGACCTCGTAGCCCACGCCCGACGACTCGATGACGACGCGCAGGACGCCGGCTTCGATGAGCTTGCCGCGGAGGGAGACGATCATGGCACGATGAAAGCGTAAGCGGTCCGGGAGTTAAGCCCGAATCTCGATGATGAAACCCTTGAGGTAACGGCTCTCTGGGAAGTTCAACAGCACCGGGTGGTCGGCAGGCTGCGACGTGCGCTCCAGGATGACGGCCTCGCGACGGGCGTCCGACGCGGCGGCTTCGATGACCTCGAGGTACATCTCTTCCGAGACGCGGTGCGAACAGGAATACGTCGCCAGGATGCCGCCCGGGGCGAGCAGGCGGAGCGCGCGGAGGTTGAGTTCCTTGTAACCGCGGAGGGCGCCGTCGACGGCGTCCTTGCTGCGGGCGAAGGGGGGCGGATCGAGGACGATGAGGTCGAAAGAGGCCTCGCGATGTTCGGTGAACCAGTCGAAGACATTGGCGACTTCGAAGGAGGCGCTGAGACCGTTACGTTCGGCGGCCGAGCGGGCGGCGGCGATGGCGTCCTCGGACTGGTCGAGGCCGAGCACGCTGGTCGCGCCGGCCTTGGCGCAGGCGAGGCCGAAGCCGCCCTGGTTGCAGAAGGCGTCGAGCACGCGGCGGCCCTTGGCGAGCTTCGCGACGTGCTGATGCTGGTCGAGCTGGTCGAGGTAGGTGCCGGTCTTCTGTCCGCCCATCAGGTCGATGAGCACCTGGACGCCACCGACTTCCATCCAGGCGGGTTCGAGCGGCTTGCCCGAGACCGTGCGGATCTCCTGGCGCAGGCCTTCGAGCTTACGCGTGGAGGCGTCGTTGCGGAGCACGATCTCGCGCGGATTCAGCAGGCGCTGGAGCACGTCGATGATCGTGGCGAGGCGACGATCCATCCCGCAGGTCAGGGCCTGGATCGTGATGAGGTCGTTATAGCGATCGACCACGAGCCCCGGCAGGCTGTCGGCCTCGGACCAGATCAGCCGGCAGACGGGCTTGCCGCCGCGGCGGTGGACGGAGGCCGTGACGAGTTCTTCGAGCAGCGGGCCGTCGAGGGTGATCGGGCGGCGCGAGTAGCGGCGCCAGGCGATCTGGGACTTACCGTTCCACAGTCCGGCGCCGAGGCAGCGGCCCTTGAGGTCGGTCAGTTCGACGCAGTCGCCGTCGACCGGCGGCTCGCCGACGAACTCGACTTCGCCGAGGAAGGCCCAGGGATGTCCCCGGAGGGCGCGCACGGGAC
>JAUMEU010000205.1:0-5846 GCA_032120295.1 Opitutales bacterium
CAGGCGGTCGGCGTTCACCGGCACGTGGAAGTGCACGCGGAGCTCTTCGAGCGCGCGGAGCTGGTCGATCGCCGCCATCGCGAGCGGGATGTCCTTGAAGCGGACGATGGAGCCATCCTTGGCCCGGCCCATCGTCTGGTGCAGGTAGGTCGGCTCATGCATCTTGGCGAGGCGCGCGAGGGCGACGTCGGTGGGCTTGAGCTTGAGCGCGGAGCTGAGGTGGAACTTGAGCACCGGCGCGCCGCCGGCGTTGAGGCGCGCGATGGCCTCATGGGCTTCTTCGTATTGCAGCGCGAAGTGACAGGTGTCGTAAGCGATGCCGAGGTGCGCATCGACCAGGCCCTGGGCGGGTTCTTCGGCGCGGAGCTGCTCGAAGAGACGTAGTGCCTCGGGCGTATTCTCGGCGTGGCCGATCGGCTCGGGCTCGAGCGCGAGGCGGAGGTGCGTGCCGGTGCGATCGCGCAGGCGGGCGAGGTGTTCGGCGCACGCGAGCAGGTTGCGGCGCATGACCTTGAGTTCGTCCGGCGTGCGGCCGAAACCCTTGAACGATCCCGGCAGCGTGCTGACGGTGCCGACCTTGTCGGGCGGACCGAACGCGGCGAGGAGGTCGAAGAGGCGGTTGGTATATTCGAGACGCGGGGTCTCGCACCAATCCGGGGCGAAGACGTTGTCCTTCACGGCCTGACCGTGGAACGGACCGAAGGGGAAGCCGTTGATGCCGGCGACGACGCAGTTCTCTTTGTCCAGCCAGGCGCGGAAGGCCGCGAGCGTGGCGGGCACGGCGAGTTCCTTCGCGGCGAGGTCGCCGAGGCGCAGGCCGAGGACGTAGGTCTTGCCCGGCGAGACACGGTCGCGGACGCGGAGCGCGTGGTCGCGCAGGCCCGCGAACGTCTCGGTCCACCCTTCGCCGCGGTGGACGTTGGTGCAGTAGGCGAGGGAAAGTCCGGACGTGAGCTTCACGCGGGTCAGGCCTGGGCGGCGGGATCCTTGAAACGCGGGGACTGCGAGAGGAACTTTACCGGGTTACCGTAGACGAGTCGGTCGATGGCGGCGGCGGAGTGTCCGCGGCGACGCATCTCCTGCGCGGCCTTGGGCACGGAGAGCGGATCGCTGTGACCCCAGTCGCAGGCGCTGTTGAGCCAGACGCGCTGGGCGGAGACGGATTCAATCATGTCGATGGCGCGCACAGGCGTGGCCTTCGATTCGGGATAGAGCGTGATGCCAGCCCAGAAGCCTTGGTCGAGGACGTCGTGGATGGTGTGCTCCTCGACGTGGTCGATGATCACGCGCTCGGGCTTCACGACGCCGTTGGCCTTGAGGCAATCCATGATGAGGCGTGTGCCCTTGCGCTTGTCCTCGAGGTGCGGCGTGTGCACGAGGATCATCTGGTC
The DNA here is from genome assembly GCA_032120295.1 of Opitutales bacterium. Taxonomy (GTDB): domain Bacteria; phylum Verrucomicrobiota; class Verrucomicrobiia; order Opitutales; family UBA953; genus UBA953. The sequence goes on from JAUMEU010000205.1 coordinate 1,392, forward strand.
GTACTGCACCGCGAGGGCGATGTGCTGCTCGAGCACCTTCATCTCGTTGCGCGTGTTCTTGTTCAGGCCGATCTCGCCGATGCCGAGCACCGTCGGGGCCTTGAGGAATTCCGGGACCAGCGCGAGGACGTCGGCGGCGAGCGCCATGTCTTCGGACTCCTTCGGGTTGATGCACAGCCAGGAGTAATGCGGCAGGCCGTATTTGGCGGCGCGCTTGGGCTCATGCTGCGTCAGCTGGCAGAAGTAATCGTAGAAGCCGTCGGCGGACTTGCGGTCGAAGCCGGCCCAGAAGGCGGGCTCGCAGATCGCGGCGCAGCCGGCGAGGGCCATGGCCTGATAATCGTCGGTGGTGCGGCTCACCATGTGGCCGTGCGGTTCGATGTAACGCATGGTCGGCGGCTTACTTGAGGCCGGGCCAGACGCCCGAGGCGGCCTTGGTGTCGGCCTTTTCGATCGGGGCGACGGAAGGGTCGCTCCAGAGGTTCAAGATGCGGGCGACGCGGCCTTCGTCCTTCTCGAGGAGGAGCGGGAGGGCGGCGCGGAGTCCGCGGACGCGATGGTCGTCGCCCCCGGCGGCGCGGTCGAGGCGGTCGAGGAAAGCCGCCAAGTCCAGCAGCTTATACCGGGCGTCCATGAAATGCAGTTCGGCCACCTGCCCGCGGGTGCGGGCGGGGGCGCCGGGATGGGGTTGGGGGGTCGACATGGGGGAGGCACGCCTGCGCGCGCTTTGATAAGACACCAAAGTGCGGCAGAGGTCCCCGCTGGTCAAGCCACCCCGCCCGACGGCGGGCGCCGGCTTACTTCTTGGCCGGAGCTTCCTTGGCTTCCTTCTCGTACTCGGCCGCGGTCCAAGGGGTCTTACGGTCGGCGTACTTCTTCTTGATAGCCTTCACTTCTTCCTCGGTGACCGTCGGGCCGGTGTTGCCCCAGGAGTGGTTCACGTAGTTGACCACGTCGGCGATGTCCTTGTCGGAGAGGCCGGCGACCGGGGGCATCATGCTGTTGTAAGTCATGCCCTTCACCGTGATCGGGCCCTGCATGCCGTTGACGATATTACGGACGGCGATCGAAGCGTCCTTGGCGACCCACTCCGAACCGGCGAGGGGCGGGAAGACCGGGGGGATGCCCATGCCGGTCGGCTGGTGGCAGGCGATACAGGTGCGGGAGTAGACGGCCTGGCCGCGCTTCATGGATTCGGCGTCGGGGGCGGCCACGGCAGTGGCGGCGAGGAAGACGAGAGCGAGGGACTGGAGGGAGGTCATGGTGTTACGTGTCACTGACAGGTGCGGGGAAAGAGATAGACCTCAAAAGCAAAACAGGGTTCCCGGTAAGGTCATTAGCCTAGGGTCACCCGGGCATTAGGGAGGGCGGGTCAGGTTTAATACGACAAATGCCCCTCAAAGGGGTTGGGGGAGCTTAGGCCTTTGACCCTCATAAAATCGGGTGGAAATCGCCGGAAGCCGCCCTAGCCTACTTGGTATGAAAACGCCAGAACCCCTCCTGGAGTGGATGCGGCACGTGCGCCCGGAGAGCCTGCGCGCGGTCTTCGATCACTTGCCCGGGGTGATGTTCTTCGCCAAGGATCTGGCCGGTCGCTTCACGATGGCCAACCTCGCCTTCGCGCAGCGTTGCGGCGTCCCCGACGAAGCGAGCCTCCTCGGCAAGAGTGACGCCGACATCTTCCCGCCCGAACTCGCGGCGGCCTTCAAAAAGAAGGACCTGCAGATCTGCCAGACCGGCCAGCCTCTGCCGCGGATCATCGAGCTCTTCCCTAACGCCGCCGGCGATCATGTCTGGTACGAGACCACTAAGATTCCCCTCTTCGACGAAGCCGGGCGGGCCTGCGGGGTCTGCGGGACCGTCCGCAGCTACGAGGGCACCAAAGCCCTGCTCGAACCGTTCCTGCAGGTCGAAGCGGCCGCCGAGTACATCAAGGACAACCTCACCACCGCCCTGAACGTCGCCAAGCTGGCCAAGCTGACCGGGATGTCGGTCCGCCAGTTCGAGCGTAAGTTCCATAAGGCCTACCAGGTCAGCCCCCGCGGCTACCTCGTGCGCATGCGCGTGGCCGCCGCCTCGGACCTGCTCCGGACCACCTCCCTCCGCCCGTCCGAGATCGCCCACCAGACGGGCTTCTACGATGCCAGTGATTTCTCCCGCCAGTTCCGCCGGGCGATGAAGGTCAGCCCGACGGAGTTCCGGCGGAACTTAAAGGCCTGACCCCCAACCCCTAAAGGCGGGTCGGACCCCCAGATGCCTTCTCGACAGGGGCTAGCTGATGGGTTTTATTCACACCCGTACCCCCTACAACTATGCAAGAAACTACCGTACCTAATGCGAAGCGGCTCCTCTGGGCTGGCTTCATGGCTATCCTCGCGGCCGGCGTCGGCTTCGCCCTTCGCGGCGGCATCTTCGGCGCTTGGGCGTCCGAATACGGATTCACCGCCTCGCAGCTCGGGGCCATCGGTGGCGCCGGCTTCTCAGGCTTCTGCTTCGGCATCATCATCGGCGGCGTGATCGTCGACAAGATCGGCTACGGCAAGCTCGTCGCCGTCGCCCTCCTCGGTCACATCCTCTCGGCCTTCGTTACCTTCGGCGCCTCGACCCCGCAGAACGCGTATGACTTCCTCTACTGGGGCATGTTCATCTTCGCCTTCGCGAACGGCACCCTCGAAGCCGTGGCCAACCCGCTCGTCGCCACGATCTTCCCCAAGCAGCGCACGCACTACCTCAACATCCTGCACGCCTCCTGGCCGCTCGGCATGGTGGTCGGCGCCATCGCCTCCTACCTCCTCGGTTCCGTCATGGGCCTCGGCTGGAAGGGCCAGCTCGCCTTCTACCTCGTCCCGACCATCGCCTACGCGGTCATGTTCATGGGCCAGACCTTCCCGAAGTCGGAAGCCGCCGAGAAGGGCGCCTCCTTCTCCGAGATGTTCAAGGACGTCGGCATCCTGGGCTCGCTCGTCGCCTGCTACCTGCTCTCGATCTTCCTCGGCAACGTCCTCGGTCCGGTGTTCGAAATCGACAACCTCGGCCTCTACCTCGCCGGCATCCTCCTGATTGCCGTCGGCGTCATCACCCGCTTCTCGATCGGCTCCTTCCTCCTCTTCGTGCTCTTCCTCACCCACGCCCTCGTCGGCGCGGTCGAACTCGGCACCGACGGCTGGATCGAAGCCATCACGGGCAACCTCTTCACCCCAGAACAGGGCAAGATCCTCTTCATCCTCACCTCGGCCATCATGTTCGGCCTCCGCTTCTGTGCTCACTTCATCGAGACCAAGCTCGGCCTCTCCCCGATTGGCATCCTGGTGACGTCAGCCCTGCTCGCTTTCGCCGGCTTGCAGCTCGCCTCCGGCATGGACAGCTTCGCGGTCGCTTGCCTCGCCCTCGGGATCTACGCCCTCGGCAAGACGTTCTTCTGGCCCACGATGCTCGCCGTCGTCGGCGACCGCTTCCCGCGCTCCGGCGCCGTGGCCATGTCCATCATGGGCGGCATCGGCATGCTCTCCGCCGGCCTGATCGGCGGCCCTGGTCTCGGTTACGCCAAGGACCGTTTCACGGGCGAAGCCCTGCAGCAGAGCGCCCCGGCCGCCTACGCTTCCGCCAAGGCTTCCTCGGAGTCGAAGTTCCTCTTCCTCGCTCCGGTGACCGCCGTCGCGGGTGACAAGCTCGAAGCCGCCAAGAAGGCCGGCGATAAGGGCACGGCCGACCAGAAGGCCATCGTCGCCGCCAACCAGGCCGGTGACCGCGCCACGCTGAAGGCCGATTCCTTCATCCCGCTGACCATGGCGGCGATCTACCTGCTGCTGCTCTTCTACTTCAAGAGCATCGGCGGCTATCGCGCCCTGAAGATCGAAGAGCAGGTCTGAGCGACCCGCCCGTCCCCTCCGAAGGCCGCCCACCCGGGCGGCCTTCTTGTTTGGTAGATTTACGAACAGGGTCCGTCGGTTGCGTCCTAGTAAATCGGCTTCCGTCTGCCGTACGTTTGGGCTGAATGAAGCCACCCCTATGAGCACTCCGAAGATTCGCATCGCGCTGGCCGGCCTCGGCTTCGGCGCCGAATTCATCCCGATCTACCTCGCGCACCCCAACGCGGAGATCACCGCCCTCTGCCAGCGCAACCCCGACAAGCTGAAAGAGATCGGCGACCGCTACGGCATCGCGAAGCGCTACACTTCGTTCGAGGAGATGCTCAAGGATCCCGAGATCGACGCGGTCCACATCAACACGCCGATCCCCGACCACGGCCGCCAGTCCATCGCCGCCCTCAAGGCCGGCAAGCACGTGGCCTGCACGGTCCCGATGGCGACCTCGATCGCGGAGTGCGAAGAGATCGTGAAGCTGGTGAAGGCCACGGGACTGAGCTACATGATGATGGAGACGGTGGTCTACGCCCGCGAGTTCCTCTACGTGAAGGAGCTCTACGACAACGGCGACCTCGGCCGCCTGCAGTTC
>JAUMEU010000206.1:0-26188 GCA_032120295.1 Opitutales bacterium
ATGACGTCGCCCTTCTTCAGGGTGACGATGGCGCGACGGGAATCCGTCTCGGTGAAGATCGAACCGCCGGAGAGGCGGCTGCGGCGCAGCTTGCCCTTGCGGATGAGGATGTTGATCTTCTCGACGGTCACCTTGAAGTTGGCCTCGACGGCCTTCTTGATCTGGGCGCGGTCGGCGCCAGGAAGGACTTCGAAGACGTACTTGTTGGCTTCGGCGAGGCCGGAGGCCTTTTCCGTGAGGATCGGGCGGCTGATGATTTCAGAAGCGGGCTTCATGGGATGACGGTCTTAGTTTTTGGCGCGCTCGAGGACCTTCTTGAGGCCGTCTTCCGAGATCAGGACGCGCGGGGTGCGCACGAGATCGAGAGCGTTGAGGTTGGAAGAATTGGAGAAGACCGCGCGGCTGACGTTGCGGCTGGCGCGGACGACGGTGTCCGACCAGGCGCTGTCGACGACGAGGAGGCGCTTGCCGGCAGGGCTCACGTTGGAGAGCACCTTGGCGAAGAGCTTGGTCTTGGGCTGGGCGACTTCGAACTTCTCGATCACCGAGAGGCCGCCGTCCTTGGCGAGCTCGAAGATCGCGCGCTGGAGGGCGATCTTCTTGGCCTGAGCGGTGATGGTCTTGGACCAGTCGCGGGGGCGGGGACCGAAGACGATACCACCCTTGAACATCTGGGGGGCGCGCTTGTCGCCGTGACGGGAGCCGCCGGAACCCTTCTGGGGGAGGACCTTCTTGCCGGAGCCGGCGACTTCGCCGTAGTCCTTGGTCTTGGAGGTACCCTGGCGCTTGTTGGCCTGGTAGGAAACGATGACCTGCTTGAGCAGGGCGACGCCCTTGGAACCTTCGAAGGAAGGAATGTCGAATTCCTTCTCGGTGAAGGCGGATCCGTCGGACTTGTAAACTTTGAGCTTCATATCGCTGAGATGCTAGGTGGGTTACTTGGCGGCGATGGCCTTCTTGGCCGGACGCACGAGGACGACCTCACCGTTGGCGCCGGGGAAGCTGCCCTTGATGAGGAGGAGGTTCTTCTCGGCGAGGACCTGGACGACGCGGAGATTCTGGACGGTGCGCTGCACCTGGCCCATGTGGCCCGGCATGCGCTTACCTTTGAAGACGTGACCCGGGGTCTGACGCATGCCGATCGAGCCGATTCGGCGGTGCATCATGTGACCGTGGGAGTCCGGCTGGCCGTCCATGTTGTGGCGCTTGACGACGCCCTGGAAGCCGCGGCCCTTGACGGTGCCGACGACGTCGACCATCTGGCCGGCGGTGAATTTCTCTACGGTGATGACGTCGCCGACCTTGGCCGCGGTGGCGCCGGCTTGGCGGATCTCGTGGAGATGGGTGTGGGGAGCGACGCCCGCCTTGCGAAGGTGGCCGACTTCACCGGCCGTCATGCGGCTTTCCTTCTGGGCGCCGAAGGCGATCTGGACGGCATCGTAGCCGTCCTTATCGACGGTCTTCACCTGGGTGACCGGGCAGGGACCCGCTTGGACGACCGTGACAGGGACGAGGTTGTTGTCCGCGTCATAGACCTGGGTCATTCCGATTTTCTTACCGAGTAGCTGGTGTTTCATTTTCTAAGAGGCAGGTGGCGTTTCCGCCGTTTGGTCATTGCTGACCTGCATTAGGCTTAGGATTCCTTACGGAATCTTGGTCCTGATAGAGGGGCTTGGACGTCCTGCGTTGGGTTGGAGGTTAAGGTGGAGGGTTGAAGAGTTAGACTACGATGTTGATGTCAACCCCAGAAGGCAGGTTGAGCTTCTTCAGTTCGTCCACGGTCTGGGCGTTGGGCTCCATGATCTCGATCAGACGCTTGTGAGTACGGATTTCGAACTGGTCCATGGACTTCTTGTCCACGTGGGGGGAACGATTGACGGTAAGGCGGGAGATGTCGGTCGGCAGCGGCACGGGGCCGGAGACGCGGGCGCCGGTGCGCTTGGCGGTGTCGACGATCTCATTGGCGGACTGGTCGACCATGCGGTAGTCGAAGCCCTTGAGCTTGATGCGGATTTTGGTGCGGGCCATCGGAAGGGTGTGGGTGGGTGAGATTAGGTGCGGGCTGGGGCGCGGGACGAGGTCTCGACGACCTGCTTGAGGATCTGTGCGGGGACCTGCTCGTAGTTGGCCGGCTCCATGGAATAGGATGCCCGGCCCTTGGACAGGGAGCGGACGTCCGTGGAGTAGCCGAACATTTCGGCGAGCGGGACGCGGGCCTCGATGTTGCAAAGGCCGGACTTGGTTTCCATGCCCTGGATCTGGCCTCGGCGGCGGTTAAGGTCGCCCATGATGTCACCTTGGTATTCTTCCGGGGTGACGACTTCGACCTTCATGATGGGCTCGAGGAGGATCGGCTTGGCGTCCTTCATGGCTTCCTTGAAGGCGAAGATGCCGGCCATCTTGAAGGCCATTTCGTTCGAGTCCACTTCGTGGAAGGAGCCGAAGACAATGCGGGCCTTGAAGTTGATCACCGGGTAACCCGCGACGGTGCCGTTGTTGGCGGCCTCAAGGATGCCTTCGGTGGCGGGCTTGATGAACTCCTTGGGGATGACGCCGCCAACGATCTCATTGACGACTTCTTCGCCCTTCTCGCCGGCCACGCGGGTGGCGGGCGGGTTGGGTTCGAGTTTGATCTCGACATGGCCGTACTGGCCGCGGCCACCCGACTGGCGGATGAACTTACCCACGCCTTCGGAGGCGAGGTTGATGGTTTCGCGGTAGGAAATCTGGGGCTTGCCGGACTTGGCCTCGACCTTGAACTCGCGCTTGAGGCGGTCGACGATGATCTCGAGGTGAAGCTCACCCATGCCGGAGATGAGGGTCTGGCCAGTCTCCGGGTTGGAGGTGACGCGGAAGGTCGGGTCTTCCTGGGCGAGGCGCTGCAGGCCGATGGAGAGACGCTCCTGGTCGCCCTTGGAGTTGGGCTCGATGGACATCGAGATGACGGGCTCGGCGAAGGTGGTCTTCTCGAGGATGAGGTCGTCCTCGGCGGTGAGGGTGTCGCCGGTGGCGATGTCCTTCGGGCCGATGATCGCGCAGATGTCACCGGAGTAGGCGACGTCGATTTCTTCGCGGTCCATCGCGCGGAGAAGCACGATACGCGAGATACGTTCGTTCTTACGGGTGCGCGGATTGTAGAGGGCTTCACCCTTCTTGAGCTGGCCGCGATACACGCGGTAGAAGACGAGCTGTCCGACGTGCGGGTCGGACCAGAGCTTGAAGCAGAGGCCGGTGACCTTCGCCTTGTCGTCCGGACCGATCGTGATCTCCTTCTCGCCGTCGTCGATGAAGGCCTTCTGGGGGCGCATGTCGATCGGGGAGGGCAGGAAGTCGACGACGCAGTCGAGGAGCATCTGCACGCCCTTGTTCTTGAAAGCGGACCCGGGGATGACGCCGATGAAGTTGAGGGAGAGGGTGGCCTTACGGATGCCGGTACGCATCTCTTCGATGGTCACTTCCTGGCCGTCGAGGTACTTGCCGGCGAGGACGTCGTCGAAGTCGGCGAGCCCTTCGATGAGCTTGGTGCGCCACTGCTTGGCTTCTTCCTTCTGCTTTTCGGGAATCTCGATCGTGTCGAACTTCATCCCCTTCGGATCGGTCTCGTCGTAAAGGTAGGCGACGTTCTTGATCAGGTCGATCATGCCCTTGAACTCTTCGCCTTGGCCGATCGGGATGAAGAGGGGATGGGCGTTGCCTTTGAGCTTTTCGCGGATGTCGTCGACGGCGCCGAAGTAATCCGCGCCGGTGCGGTCCATCTTGTTGACGAAGGCGACGCGCGGGACGCCGTACTTGTTCATCTGGCGCCAGACGGTCTCGGACTGAGGCTGCACGCCGGCGACGGCGCAGAAGACGGCGACGGCGCCGTCCAGGACGCGGAGCGAGCGCTCCACCTCGGCCGTGAAGTCCACGTGGCCCGGGGTATCGATGATGTTGATGCGATGGTCGATGTTCGCGAAATGTCCTTCCTTGGTCTTCCAGCCGGCGGAGATGGCGGCCGCGGTGATCGTGATGCCACGCTCGCGCTCCTGCTCCATCCAATCGGTGGTGGCGGTGCCGTCATGGACTTCGCCCATCTTGTGCACCACGCCGGTGTAGAAGAGGATGCGCTCCGTGGTGGTCGTCTTGCCGGCGTCGATGTGCGCGGCGATGCCGATGTTGCGCGTGTGCTCGAGCGGGAACGCGCGATTGGCGGAATTGAATTCGGAAAGTTTGGCCATGGTCGGGACCGGTTACGGGCGGCGGAAAATTATCTGCGGATTACCACTTGAGGTGGGCGAAGGCACGGTTGGCCTGGGCCATCTTATGGGTCTCTTCGCGCTTCTTCACCACGTTGCCGGTGTTGTTGTAGGCGTCGACGAGCTCGGCGGCGAGGGCTTCGGACATCGTGGTGCCCTTGCGGCCGGCGGCGGCGGCGGCGACCCAGCGCAGCGCAATGCTGTTCTGGCGCTCCGGGGAGACTTCGACCGGGACTTGGTAGGTGGCGCCACCGACGCGACGGCTCTTCACTTCGAGCTTCGGGCGGCAGTTCTCGAGGGCCCCGAGCATCAGCTCGACGGGGTTACCCTTCATCAGCTTCTCGCTGACCTTTTCAATCGCGCCATAGACGATGCTCTGGGCGATGGACTTCTTGCCGGACTTCATCACGACGTTGATGAGCTGGCTGATGAGGGGGGAGCCGTAACGGGCGTCCGGGAGGTGGGCGCGCTTGGCTGCTTTGCGACGACGAGACATGATCTGAGAGGGATGAGGGGCGGAAACGGATTAGGCCTTCTTTTCCTTCGGGCGCTTGACGCCGTACTTGGAACGGGAGCGACGGCGCTTCTCGACGCCGGAGCAGTCAAGAGGTCCGCGGACGATGTGGTAGCGGACGCCGGGGAGATCCTTCACGCGGCCGCCGCGGACGAGGACGACGGAGTGCTCCTGGAGCTTATGGCCTTCGTCGGGGATGTAGGAGATGACTTCCTGGCCGTTGGTCAGGCGCACCTTGGCGACCTTACGCTGGGCCGAGTTAGGCTTCTTGGGCGTGCGGATCATGACCTGCACGCAGACGCCGCGGCGGAAGGGCGAGTTGTTCAAGGCAGGCGACTTCGACTTGGCCTTGGGCTGGACACGCGGTTTACGGACGAGTTGGTTGATGGTAGGCATGGACCTCGGTAAATAGGGAAAAGAGGGTTTGGGCATAGGGGTCGAGGCCCCTCATGCAAGAGGAAAGTGCGGGGATTTTAAGGTTTCTTTACTCCCCTGCCGGCGGCACCCCCGCCCGATTTTTTTGGCGGGACAATTTCGAGCCCCCTGCCATTACTCAAACCTCTCCCATGCCCCCCACCCGCCTGACCGCCTCCCTGCTCCTTGGAGCCTTCTGCCTGACCGGTCTGGCCCAGACGACCCCCTTGCCCTCCCCCCCGCCCCTCGGCGCCGTCAGCAAGGAAGAGGCGGAAGACGCCGAGATCATCGTCCTGGCGGGGCTTCCCCGCCTCACCGAAAAGGAGGCCATCCTGAGTTACGCCCGCCAGACCTACGTGAAAGCGGACCTGATCAAGGATAAGACCCTCCTCCAAATCATCCGCCTTTCCCTCTCTAAACTGGAGGATCAGCCCGAAAAAGCGGCTCAAATCCTCCAAGAGCACCTCAACCAGCTGTCCGAATATTTCACCAAGGAAGGGATGGCCGCCCAAGCCGCGGGCCGGATGGACGACGCCCTCCGCCTGGCGCAGGTGGCGGTCCGCTGCAATCCGGGGAGCGCAAAGTCTAAGTTGTTCTTTGCCAACTTCTTACATTCAATTGCGGGCCGCACGGATGATGCAATCCAGACCCTCCAGCACGGGCTCGATTTCCTCCCGATCGAGGACCCGCTGACCAAGGACTACCTCGAGAGGTATTTCCAGTTCCTCCAGGCGAGGGAACGCGACCAAGAGGTCGTCGATGCCAGCCTTAAGCTGCTCAATAACACGAAGGGCGTCTCCGGCAACATGCGGGAGGCTCTCTCCCTCTCGGCTGCGACCTCCCTTTACTGGACTGGCAAATACCCGGATGCGGTCAACCTCATCAATTCCAGCGGTTTAGACAAACTTCCTAGCGGCCTGCTCCTCAAGGCCCGGGCCCTCTTCGAGGGCGGCAAGACCCGCGAAGCCATCAGCCTGCTGGAATCCAAGACGTCGGCCTTCAGCGGGGCGGCGCGGGAAGCGGTGCTCTCGCAGCTCACCCGTTACCATATCCTGCTGGGCGAGAGCCGCATCGCCTTGGCGGTCAATCAGGAGCGCATCGAACTCGATAATGCCGCCTTCTTCCCTCAGATTCAAAAACTCCACCTGCTCGATCGCATCGGCCTCAAGGAGGACTTCGACAAGCAGCTCAGACTGATCTTCACGCGCTACGCCGCAAACTCGGCCGCGATGCTCGCGCTCGCCAGCTTCGCCGCCGAGAAAGGCTACTCCGAACTGACCGGCGCGATCGCCATCGCCGCCGGCCAGCAAGGCTTCGAGCGCGTGACCTTCGCGGTACTCCACCTCGAAGCGCTGGTCCGGGGACCCGACCCGAGCCAGGCGATCACGCAGTATCAGCAGATCGTCGCCGCCGACCGCACCTATTTCAAGGCGAAGGAGCCGCTCGTGATGGCCTTGCTCGGCATCGCCCACCACGCGCGCCAGAAGAACGACCCCAAGGCCGCCAAAATCGACCGCGACACAGGCAACCGCTATCTTGAGGAGTTCCTCAAGGCCAAGGATCTCGGGCCCGAGGCCTATCGCTCCGTCGGCCGCCACCTGCGCGCGATTCGCGCCGGCGAACCTGCGGTCCGCGTCCTCGAAGCCGGCGCCGCGCAACATCCGCGACACTCGCAGCTGCGCGCGGATTACATCTCCGCCCGCATCCTCGCCGGCCAGACCGAGGCCTACGGCACGCGTCGTTCCGTCGCGGACGAGCTGGAGACGTTGCTCACGCTGCGCCGCCCTTCCCCGCTCATCTGGCAGGAAGCCTCCTCGTGGCTGCGCACCGAATCGAAGCTGCCGCCGGAACGCCTGCGCAAGCTCCAAGCCGCGTGCGATTCCCTCATGCGCAGCAACCTCGACCTCGAAGCCCTCGCCGGCTTCTGATCGCCGATGGACCTCGCGCGCCGCCGCGCCGAACTCATCGCCGAGCTCGAGCCTTTCTCCGACCACCACGAACGGTTCCAGTACGTGATCGACCGCGCGAAGTCCGCGCCGCCGCTCCCAACCGAACTCAAACTCGAGGCTTTCCTCGTCGAAGGCTGCACATCCAACCTCTGGCTGGTCCCGTCGCTCGACGACGGCGTCTGCCATTTCCGTTGCGACGCCGACTCGCTCATCACCAAGGGCGTCGCGAGCCTGGTCTGCGAATTCTACGACGGCGCCTCGCCGGCGGAGGTCGCGGCGACCGACGCCGATTTCCTCTCGGCCGTGGGCATCACCCAGCACCTCTCCCCGAACCGCCGCAACGGCCTCACGAACCTGGTCGGCAAGATCCGCACGTTCGGCCGGCTCACCGCGGGTTCCTGATGAGCCCCATCGGCAGGGCTTAAGAAGCGGGATATGCGTGCTTGGGATTTGCGCCGTCCGCGTTGTCCCTTGTGATGGGAGCATGACCCAGCCGGAATCCGCCGCGCCCGACCGACGTCTGTTCGGACTATGCCTGCTCACGCTGGCGTGGTCGGTGCTCGTGCTCCAAGCCGGCGGCTTCACGACCAGCATCCAGGCCGGCATGGCCTTCCTGGACTGGCCGCTCTCCAACGGCTCCGTCAACCCGCCGGGCTGGCTGACGGAGATCGACAAGTTCGCCGAACATTCCCACCGCCTCGCGGCCACGGGCCTCGGCCTGCTCTGCATCGTCATCGCCGTCGCGCACCGCTGGCGCGAGACGCGGACGGTCGTCCGCCGCGCGGCCTACGCGCTCGTCGCGCTCGTCGTCCTGCAAGGACTGCTCGGCGGCCTGCGCGTGCTCCTCGACCAGCTCAACCTCGGCGGCGACGGCAACTTCAAAGCCGCGGCCTTCGCCGTCGGCCATGCCGTCAACGCCCAGCTGACGCTCGCGCTCCTCGCCTTCATCGCCCTCGCCCACAGCGCCGCCTGGCATCGCGCCGGAAGCGGCGGAGATCCCGCGCCCTTCCGCACCGGCCGCTGGGCCGTGGGCCTGACGCTCGCGGTCATCGTCGGCGGCGCGGTCATGCGCCAAGGCCGCTTCACCGCCTGGGTCACTTCCCCCGACCAAGGGCTCTTCATCCCTTCGGTCGGTGACGGCTTGGTCTGGTGGGTCAATCTCGCCCACCGCGGCGGCGCCCTGCTGGCGGCCTCCGCCGTGCTCTTCTTCGCCTACCGGCTGGCCCGCCACGGCTACCCGTTCCTGCGCTGGGGCTCCCTCGTCGGCCTGCTGGGCCTACAGGTCCTCCTCGGCGTCCTGAGCCTCCGCCTCTACGACAACCCGCACGTGCGCACCGTCCACCTCGTCGTGGGCGCCGCGCTGTTCTCCTCGCTCTGCGCGGCGCTCGCCCTCGCGCAGCGGCGCGCCCGGACCGACGCCGCCTGAGCCGGCGCGACGGATTTGCCTTTAACCTTGCGCGTAAACCCGCCACGACAAGACCGATGAGCGAACGCGCCGGATCCGTGCCTGCCGCCTACTGGGAGCTGACCAAGCCCCGGTTGTCGTTCCTCTCCGTCCTGACCTCGCTCGCGGGTTATTTCTGCAGTGCGCCCACGCAGCCGACCGACGCCAAGGTGCTCGTCTCCCTCGCCCTCGGCACGGCCCTCGCGGCCGGCGGCTGCGGCGCCGTCAACATGTGGTGGGAAAGCGCCGCCGACGCGAAGATGGAACGCACCCGCAACCGTCCGATCCCCGCGGGACTCATCCGCCCCGGCGCCGCGCTGCTCTTCGGGATGCTCCTGCTCGGTCTCGGCGTCACGTTGGTCTGGATCGGCGCCAATCCGCTGGCCGGCGCGCTCACCGCCGCCACGGCCTTCTCTTATCTGTTCCTCTACACGCCGCTCAAGACGCACACTTCATGGTGCACGCTCGTCGGCTCGCTGCCCGGCGCGATCCCCCCGATCATCGGCACGGCGGCCAAGCTCGGCCATATCGACCGCATGGGCTGGCTGCTCTTCGCGCTGCTGTTCTTCTGGCAGGTGCCCCACTTCATGGCCCTCGCGGTGATGTGCCGCGAAGACTACGCCCGCGGCGGCTTCAAGGTCGCCACGGTCGACGATCCTTCCGGCCGCTCCGCCGCGATCTGGGCGTTGGCCTTCATCGTGCCGATGCTCTTCGCCGCCGGGATGATCAATCAGACTTTCTTCGACCCCGCCTGCTCGTCCTCCCTGAGCGGCTGGGCCAGCCCCTACCTCTGGATCTCGGGCCTCGCGGGCGCCTGGTTCTCCAAGCTCACGCTCGAGTTCGCGCTGCCTGACCGCCGCGCCGCGGTCGCCAAGCCACTGTTCCTCGCGTCGATCCTCTACCTGCCGGTCGTCCTGTTGACTCTGACGTTGAACCGGGTTTTCTGAACGCATGGAGACCCGCGCCGCCAAAGAGACTTTGCGCGCGGAATTCAAAGCCCGCCGCACCGCGCTCACGCCCCGCGAGCTGCAGGTCGCCGGCGACGCCACCGCCCGCCTGATCACCCAGCTTCCGGAATGGAAGCAGGCGAAGACGGTCTGCCTCTACGCGTCCTTCGGCGGCGAGCTCCCCACCGACGCCCTCCTCGCCCTGGCCTTGCTCGAAGGCAAGCGCCTCCTGCTGCCCCGCGTGACGAACAAGACCACGCTCACGCTCCACGAAGTCACGGACCTCGGCGCGCTCCAACCGTCGCGGCTCGGCATCCGCGAACCTAAGCCCACCGCGCCGGTCGCCACGCTGGCCGACGCCGGCCTGATCCTCGTCCCGGGCCTGGGCTTCGACGGCGCCGGCCGTCGCCTCGGCTTCGGCGGCGGCTTCTACGACCGGCTCCTGGCCAGACCGCCCCGCAAGACCTTCCTGCTCGGCCACGCGCATGCCTTCCAGGTCGTCCCGCGCCTGCCGGACGAGCCGCATGATATCAAAGTTAAGTCCGTGGCCACCCCGCAGGGCGTGATTCGCTGCCGAGCGCGCTAGCAGGTTTGCCAAGCGGGGCGATTCGTGTCCGATGGAGGGTCCGATGCCCGCCCCCCGACCAGACGCGATCCGCCTCCGCGGCGTCCGCCAGAACAACCTGAAGGGCTTCGACGTCGACATCCCGGTCGGCAAGCTGGTCGTGGTGACGGGCCTCAGCGGCGCAGGCAAATCCTCCCTGGTCTTCGACACCCTGCACGCCGAAGGGCAACGTCGCTACGTCGAGACGTTCAGCCCGTACGTCCGCCAGTTCTTGGAACTCCTCCCTTCGCCAGCCCTCGATTCCGCGGAGAACGTCCGTCCGTCCGTCGCGATCAAACAAGGCAACGCGGTCCGCACGTCGCGCTCGACGGTCGGCACGATGACCGAACTCTGCGACTGGTTCAAAGTCTGGTTCGCCCATCGCGCCGACCTCGTCGACCCGGCCAGCGGCCAGGTGATCGTCCCGCGCGGGCCCGACGCCGCCTGGCTGGATTCGCTGGCCCGCTTCCCGGGCCAGTCGCTCTCGCTCGCGTTCGCGGTCGCCAAACCGGCATCGCTGGGCTGGCCGACCATCGCGGAAGAATTCGCCAAGGCGGGCTTCAGCCGCGCCTTCGCCGCCGGTCGCCGGATCCGGCTGACCGAGGACGAGATCCCGGCGGACGCGACGGAGCTGCTGGTCATCCAGGACCGCGTGACGGTCGCCCCCGACCAGGCCTCGCGTTTCCATGAGGCGGCCCTCGCGGCCTTCCGCCTCGGCAGCGCCCGCCTGCGCCTGCTCGACGACCAAGGCCACGAGCTGTCCCGCTACAGCGAGGCCCTCGAATCACCGGTCGACGGACGGAAGTTCCGGCCGGCCTCGCCGGCGCTCTTCTCCTTCAACTCGCCCGTCGGCGCCTGCCCGGAATGCCGCGGCTTCGGCCGCGTCATCGGTCTCGACTGGCACAAGATCATCCCCAACCCCGCGCTGACGCTCGCCGAAGGCGCGATCGCCCCGTTCCAAGGGACGGTCTACGGCGAATCGCAGAAAGACCTGACGCGCGCCTGTCGCAAGGCGGGCATCCCGATGGATGTGCCCTGGAAGAAGCTTTCCACGGCGCACCGGAAATTCGTCGAGCACGGCGAACCGGGCTACGTCCAGGGTTCCTACGATTCGATGTGGTACGGCGTGCGCGGTTTCTTCCGCTGGTTGGAAGGCACGACCTACAAGATGCACGTGCGGGTCTTCCTCTCCCGCTGGCGCGCCTACGAATCCTGCCCGAAATGTCACGGACGGCGCTTCCGCGAAGAATCCCTCTTCTGGCGCTGGCAGGGCAAGTCGCTCCCGGAACTCTATGCTTCGCCGGTATCGGACCTCCGCGCGATGCTGGCGCCGCTCGCGCCGAAGGACTCCCGCCATCCGGCCGACCACGCGCTCGAGGCCATCCTCGCGCGTCTCGGCTACCTCGAAGCGGTCGGCCTCGGTTACCTCGCGCTCGATCGCTTGTCCCGCACCCTCTCCGGCGGCGAAGTCCAGCGCGTCAACCTGACCTCCTGCCTCGGCGCCTGCCTGGCGGACACGGTCTTCGTCCTCGACGAACCGAGCGTCGGCATGCACGCCCGCGACCTGTCGCGGATGGTGGGCATCCTCCGCAGCCTCGTCGAACAAGGCAACACGGTGGTGGTGGTCGAGCACGACGAGTCCGTGATGCGCGCCGCCGATTGGCTCATCGAAATCGGGCCGCGGCCCGGCGCCGAAGGCGGGCATCTCCTCTACCAAGGCGCCCCGAAAGGCATCCTGAAGGTCAAGGATTCGGCCACGGGCAACTGGCTCTCCGGCCGCCGCACGCCCGAGACGCGCTCCCCGCGTCCGATCGGCGACACGACGCCTCGGCTCCGCGTGAGCGGCGCGACGGTCAATAATCTCCGCGACTTCAGTTGCTCGATCCCGCTCGGCCGCATGGTCGGACTCTGCGGCGTCTCCGGCTCAGGCAAGTCCACGCTGCTCCACCAGGTCATCGGCCGACGCGACCCGGAATCGGGCGACGAAGCGACGGAACTGAAGTGGGTGAAGTTCGACAAGGAGCCGGCGGAGGTCGCGCTCGTCGACCAATCTCCGGCGACCCGCACGCCTCGCTCCAACCCGGCGCTCTATGTCGGCGCCTGGGACGCGATCCGCACGTTGCTCGGTAATTCCCCGGAAGCGAAGGCCGCCGGGCTCACGCCCTCGCACTTCTCCTTCAACGCCGGCGAAGGCCGCTGCGAACGCTGCGGCGGCGCGGGCTGGGAGACGGTCGAGATGCAGTTCGTCTCGGACGTCGCGCTGCCCTGCCCGTCCTGCAACGGCAAGCGCTTCCGCGACGAGGTGCTCAGCTTCCATTATGACGGGAAATCCGTCGGCGACCTCCTCGCGATGTCCGTCACCGAGGCGCGCAAGTTCCTCGGCGAACGCACGCCCGCCTCCGCCCAGCTCGCGTGCCTCGAAGAAGTCGGCCTCGGCTACCTCTCGATGGGCCAGCCGCTCACGACGCTCTCCGGCGGCGAAGCCCAGCGACTCAAGTTGGTCCGCTACCTTTCCAAGATCGACGCGCGCAAGAGCGGCGCGCTGCTGCTCCTCGACGAGCCGACGACCGGCCTGCACCGCGAGGACGTGTCCCGCCTGGTCGGGCTGCTCCATCGCCTGACTGAAGCCGGCCACTCGCTCATCGTCGTGGAACATCACCTCGACGTGCTGAAGTCCTGCGACTGGCTGCTCGAGATGGGCCCGGAAGCCGGCCCGGCCGGCGGACGCCTCGTCGCCGAAGGCACGCCCGCGGAAGTCGCCCAGGCCGGCACGGTGACGGGCCGCTTCCTCGCCCAAGGGGACGACGCCTTCGCTTCCGCCGCGACCACGCCGAGCAAGCCTCGCCCGACCTCGATTTCCCTCCGCGGCGCGCGCGAACATAACCTCAAGGACGTCTCACTCGAAATCCCGCACGGATCGCTGACGGTCATGACCGGCGTCTCCGGCTCCGGCAAATCCTCCCTGGCCTTCGATATCCTCTTCGCCGAAGGCCAGCGCCGCTTCCTCGAGTGCGTCTCGGCCTACGCGCGCCAGTTCGTCGAACAACTTCCCAAGCCCGACATCGATTCGCTCACGGGCCTGCCGCCCACGGTCGCCATCGAACAGCGCGTGACGCGCGGCTCCGCGAAGTCCACCGTCGCGACGGTCACCGAAGTCGCCCAATACCTCCGCGTGCTCTTCGCGCGCGCCGGCGTGCTGCACAGCCCGACGACCGGCGAACCGCTCGAAGAGATGACCGAAGACGCGGTCGTCCGCCTGGTCGCCAAGCAGGCGAAGTCATTGAAGAAGGGCTCGCTGCTCATCGCCGCCCCGCTCGTCCGCGCCCGCAAGGGCCACCACCGTCCGCTCGCCGAGTGGGCCGAGACGAAAGGACTCCGCCTGCTCCGCTGCGACGGCAAGCTGCTCAAAGTAGACGGCTTCGAAGGGCTCGACCGCTATTCCGAACATGACGTCGACGCGGTCTTCGGCGAACTCCGCGCCGACGGGCTCATCCGCCTGCCGGACGAGACCGATGAATCCGGCGAGAAGGCGCTCCGCACGCTCGTGCGCCAGGTGCTTTCGGCCGGTAAGAACGCCTGCGTGCTCCTTGCCGCTGATGGCCGTCAGGTAGCCTACCTTTCGACGTCGCGCAGCGACCCCGCCACGGGCGAGTCGTTCCCCGAGGTCGACCCGAAGCACCTGTCCTGGAACTCGCCGCGCGGCTGGTGTCCGGACTGCCGCGGCCATGGTCTCGAGGTCGCGACGTTCTCCTCCGACGAAGAAGAATCCATCAACGAGAACGCCATCGCCGACCGCGTCGGCGAAGCGGTCTGCCCGACCTGCCACGGCGAACGCCTCGGCCCGATCGGCCGCTCGGTGAAGCTCGCCGGCCCGAAGGGTCGCTCGTTGTCCCTGCCCGGCCTGCTGCGCCTGCAGCCCGACGAATCGCTTGCGTTCCTTTCCGGCCTCAAGCTCGAGGCGCGCGAGAAAGCCATCGTCGGCGCCCTCCTGCCCGAGATCGCCGCGCGCCTGCGCTTCCTCGACTCGGTCGGCCTCGGCTACCTCGCGCTCGACCGCGGCGCCGACACGCTCTCCGGCGGCGAAGCCCAGCGCATCCGTCTCGCGGCGCAGCTCGGGTCGACGCTTTCCGGCGCGCTCTACGTGCTGGATGAGCCGAGCATCGGCCTGCATCCGCGCGACAACGACCGTCTGATCGGTTCACTCAAAGACCTGCGCGACCGAGGCAACACGGTCCTGGTCGTCGAACACGACGAGGACACGATGCGCGCGGCCGACCTGGTCGTCGACATGGGCCCGGGCGCCGGCGTGCACGGCGGCGAGATCGTCGCGCAAGGCACCGCCGCCGCGCTCGAGAAGCGCGCCGACTCCGTCACGGGGCGCTTCCTCAAGGAGGCCATCCCGCACCCGCTCCGCGGTTCGCGCCGGCCGGTCGCCGGCAAGGGGGCGCCCGCCGAGTGGGTCCGCCTCAAGAACGCCTCGCTGCGCAACCTCAAGGGCTTCTACGTGCAGATTCCCGTCGGTCGCCTGACGGTCGTGTGCGGCGTCTCCGGCGCCGGCAAGTCCACGCTGGTCACCGACCTCCTCGCGCCGGCGATCCGCGCGGCCATCGCCAAGAAGAAGGACGGCCTCACGGGCAAGGAGGCGCTCACCGCCGTCTCGCACGAAGGCAAGCCGGCCTTCACGACGCTTTCCGGACTCAAGGGCTTCCGCCAACTGGTGGTCGTCGACCAAGAACCCATCGGCAAGACGCCGCGCTCGACGCCGGCGACCTATATCGGGGCCTGGGACCTGATCCGCGAGCGGCTCGCTTCGTTGCCGGAAGCCGCGATCCGCGGCCATGCCGCCGGCTTCTTCTCGTTCAACACTTCCGGCGGACGTTGCGAAGCGTGCTCCGGCGCGGGCCGCATCAAGCTCGAGATGAGCTTCCTGCCCGACACCTACGTGCCGTGCGAGGAATGCGCGGGCACCCGTTACGGTTCCGCCGCCAAGGCGATCCGCTGGAACGGGAAGTCCGCCGCGGACCTGCTGGTGATGACGTTCGAAGAAGCCGCGGCGTTCCTCTCGTTCGACGCCAAACTGGGCGACCTCTGCGGGCTGATGGTGAAGACCGGCCTGGGTTACCTGACGCTCGGTCAGAGCAGCCCGACGCTCTCGGGCGGCGAAGCCCAACGCCTCAAGCTGGTCAGCGAGCTGGCCCAAGGGCTGCCGACCTTCCGCGAGCGCTCGCGCGGCGAGATCCGCCCCAACCTCTACATCCTCGAAGAGCCGACCATCGGGCTGCATCAGTCCGACTGCCGTCGCCTCATCGAACTCCTGCACGCGCTCGTCGACCAAGGCCATACGGTCGTGGTGATCGAGCACCACCCTGACGTGATCGCCGAGGCGGACTGGGTCCTCGAGATCGGACCCGAAGGCGGCAACGCCGGCGGCGAGCTGGTCCACGCCGGCGACCCGGAGTCCCTCGCGAAGCTCAAGAAGTCGCCCACGGCGCCCTCCTTGCGGCAGACGCTGGAACGCGGCCTCGTCAAAAAGACCGCAGCGTGAGCCGCGGTCTTTGCGGTTCCCTTTGACCCCGGCCCACCGACAGGTTTTGCTTACCTTCTAAGTCCGATGTCCTCCCGTCCTCTCCTCCTCGGCGTCAACATCGACCACGCCGCGACGCTCCGCCAGGCGCGTTACCGCGGAGCCCATATGTCGCCGCACGCGGAGCCCGACGTGGTGGCGTTCACGCGCGAAGCCCTCGCGGGCGGCGCCGACGGCATCACCCTCCACCTGCGCGAGGACCGCCGCCACATCCAGGACGCCGACGTCCATGCGATCGCCGCGATCCCCGGGGTTCGTCTCAACCTCGAGATGGCCTGCACGGCGGCGATGACCACCTTCGCCCTGCAGCTGAAGCCGGCGGCGGTCTGCCTCGTCCCGGAATCTCGCGAAGAGGTCACGACCGAAGGCGGCCTCGACGTCGCCGGGCAGCTCGCCCGCGTCCGCGAGACGACCCACGCCCTGAAGGCCGCCGGCATCGAGGTCTCATTGTTCATCGGACCCGACGCCCCGCAGATCGAAGCCGCCGTCGCCGTCGGCGCCCCGGTCATCGAACTCCATACGGGGGCTTTCGCCAATGCGTGGAAATCGCCGGCCGCCGACGCAGAGCTGGCACGCCTACGCACGGCCTGCGAACTCGCCCATCGGCTCGGACTGATCGTCAACGCCGGTCACGGCATCAATTACGATAACATCCGCACCATCCTCACGCTACCGCACCTGCACGAGCTGAACATCGGCCACTCAATTGTCGCGCGCGCCCTCTTCACGGGCATCCGCGGCGCGGTCAGCGAGATGAAGGCCCACCTTAAGCAGCCGGCATGAACCTTGAAGGCGGCAACGTGATCGGCGTAGGCGTGGACCTCACGGAGGTCGATCGCATCCGCACGGCGCACCTGAAGCACGGCGCGGCCTTTCTGGACAAGGTCTTCACGCCCGCCGAGCAGAAGCTCTGCCTCGCGAAAGCGGACCCGTATCCTTCGCTGGCCGCCCGCTTCGCCGCCAAGGAAGCCGCCAGCAAGGCCTTCGGCACGGGCATCGGCGCGGAACTCTCCCTGACGAGCATCGGCATCCTCAACGGACCGGAAGGGGAGCCGGTCGTCGAACTCGACGACAAGGCCCGCGCCCTCCTCGCCGCCCGCGGGGCTTCGCAGCTGCTCATCTCGCTCACGCACACCGACACGCTGGCCCAGGCCTTCGCGGTGCTGGTGCGCTGACGCCATGAGCGCCGCCACTCGCCTGCCCGTCCTCTCCTGCGCCGAAGCCGCCGCCGCCGAAGCGGCGTTCCTCGCCGGTGACACCTCCCTTTCCTGGCAGCTGATGAACCGTGCCGCCCGCGGCGTGGGCGACGAGGCGCTCGCGCTCCTCGGCCGTAAGCCGGACCGCATTCTGGTCCTCGCCGGCAAGGGCAACAACGGTGCCGACGCTTTTCTCGCCGCGCTGCACTGCGCGCGCGCCGGCACGGAGATCGTGGCGGTCTTCGCCGAAGGCGGCCCCGCCCGCGCCCAAGCCCAACGTGCCTGGTCCATGCGCAAGAAGGGCGTGCGCATCGGCATCGTCGCGGCGGCCAACTTGCCCAAGCTCGCCGCGCACGAATTCGACCTGATCTTCGACGGCGTGCTCGGCCAAGGTTTCCGCGCGCCGCTCTCCGCCGACCTGCGTCGGTTCCTCCGCGACACGGATAAACTCCGTGGGCTGCGTATCGCGGTCGACCTGCCGAGCGGGCTGGGCGACGATGCGACCGGCCCGGCCTTCCGCGCCGACCTGACGGTGTCGATCGGTTGCCTGAAGCGTCCGCTGCTCTCACCTAAGGCGGCCCAGTTCGTGGGGCGCCTGCGGGTCCTCGATATCGGTCTGCCGCTCGGCGAGACCGAAGAAGCCTGCGTGACCGCTGAGTCGCTCGCTCTGCTCCGCAAGCCCCGCCGCGCCCGCAGCGATAAACGTCACCAAGGCCGCATCCTCATCATCGGCGGATCCGAGCGCATGCCAGGCGCCGTGCTGATGAATACAGCTTCGGCCCTGCGTTCCGGCGCGGCGCTGGTCACGACCTGCCTCCCGGAATCGGTACGGGCGAAAGCCGCCGTCGCCTATCCCGAGGCGATGTGGCGTGGAATGCGCACCGGCAAGGACGGCGCGATCGCGGCGACCAACCTGCAGGAACTCCGCCCGCTGCTCGACGACAAGGACGCGGCCCTGCTCGGCTCAGGCATGGGCGAAAAAGCCGGTGGACTCATCCGGGCGATCGCCGCGGGCGCGAAGGGCGTGCTCGTGCTCGACGCCGATGCGCTTCGTCCGACGGTGATCGCGGCCGCGAAACATGCGGCCGTCCGTGTGCTGCTGCCGCACGCCGGTGAATTCAAGCGCCTGAGCGGACGTCCGGCCTCCGTCGCCGCCGCCCGCGCCTACGCCCGCCGGACGAAGACCATCGTCGTGCTCAAAGGACCGCTCACCTGCGTCACCGACGGTCTGCGCGTCCTCCACATCCCCTTCGGCGGACCCGTGCTCGCCCGCGGCGGCTCCGGCGACCTGCTCGCCGGCATCGTCACGTCGGTCGTGGCACGGCGCGCAGAACTCGGGCTGTCGGCCTTCGATGCGGTGGTGCTCGCGACGACCTGGCATGCGCGGGCCGCCGACTGGCTGAGGGATAATCACGGCGAAGAAGCGGTGAGAACCACCGAGCTCCTCGCTGGGCTATCCCCGGTCTTGCGCGCCTGACCCGCCTTCGCTGGCTGGCGGGATGCAGCCGATCCCGACCGACCCGCTCGCGCAACGCGTCCTGCTCAACGGCCTCAAAGGCGTCGGGCCGGTCACGGTCCGACGGCTGCGGGAGGCCTTCGGCGGCGAACTCTCGGTGGCGCTCGGCGCCCCGGCCGAGCAGCTCGCGAAAGTCGAGGGTATCAGCCGTCCCGTGGCGGCCGCCATCGCCGCGCGTACGTTCGACTGGGCGGCGGAGATGGGACGCGTCCGCGACCTCGGCTTCCGGCTCTTGAGCGAAACCGACGACGCCTGGCCGACGACGCTGGCGCGGCTCTGGGATCCGCCGTTGGTGCTCTACGCCGAAGGCGCGAACTTTCCGACGGAGCGCGCGGTCGGTATCATCGGTTCGCGGCATTGCACGCCCTACGGGGCCTCGCTCGCGCGCAGTTTCGCGCGCGACCTCGCGAAACAAGGCTGGTGGGTCGTCAGCGGCCTGGCCCGCGGCATCGACACCGCCGCCCACGAAGGCGCGCTCGACGCCGCGGGCCGCACCGCCGCGGTCGTCGGCCACGGTCTCGACCTCACTTTCCCGCCGGAAGCGGTCCGCCTGCGCGCGCGGATGAAGGCCGACGGCTGCGTGCTCTCCGAGTTCCCGCTCGGCCGGCCGGCGGACCGACAGACGTTCCCGCAGCGCAACCGCATCGTCGCGGGCCTCGTCCGCGTCATGGTCGTGGTCGAGACCGACGTCGACGGCGGCAGCATGATCACCGCGCGTTTCGCGGGCGACCTCGGCCGGACCCTCTGCGCCGTGCCCGGCCGCGCGGACAGCCCCGCGAGCCGCGGCTGCCATGCGCTCATCCGGGATGGCGCGACGCTCGTATCATCCGTGGACGAGATCCTGACGGAACTGGGCGAAAGCCGCGACCAGCCGGCCTTGGCGTTGGTGAACGATCCACCGGAGTTTGCCCGTTGGCTGCCGCACTTCGCCGGCGGCACCGCGCAGGACGCCGAGAGCCTCGCCGCGCTCGCGGACTGCGCCATCGCCGAGGCGGCAGTGGCCTTGACGATGATGGAGATCCGCGGCGTACTGACGCGTCGGCCCGACGGTCGGCACGAACGCGCCTGACTCAGCGGTGCGGCACGTTGCCTTGGTCTGCCGGCATCGGCGCGGTGAGCGGATTGCCCAAACAGAGGTCGAGCACGGCCTTCGGCTTGGCGAGGCAATCGCGTAGGCAGCCCATGACCGGTCGCCAGCCTTCGCCGAACGCGGCCGGATAAGCCGTGGAGCGGAGGCCGGCTCGGTCGGCTTGCCAGAGAGCGCGCACACAATGCCAGCCTTGCGAGACGAATACGATCTGGTCGCCGGGATAATAGGCCTTCGCGCGCTGCACGGAATCCAAGGTACGCCAGCCGTAAGGGTCTTCGACGATCGGGCAAGCCACGCCCGCCGCGCGCAGGCGTTCGGCCATCACGCGCGCATGGACGGCCGTGCCGGAAGTCACGACGAGCTTCACCCGGCCCGAGCGGGCGAGTTCCGCGGCGGCGTCGATGCGGGGTCCGAAAGTGCCGGACGGCTCCGACGTCCCATGGACGAACTCATCCGTCCCGAGGAGGACCATGACCGCACCGGCCGGAATCTCGGCGGGCGTCGCGGCGAGCCGTCCCCACCCCGCGGACCAGAGCCAGACGTTGGCGCCGACGAAGAACAACGCCAAGAGGGCGAAACTCGCTCCCACGCCGCGTTTGAGCCATCGAGACATGAAATCGACAATTACGCCCAAATTTTCGTTAGCAAGGGGCCTATCGGGATGGGTTTGTCTAAATTTAAGCATCAATAGGTTGCCGAAAGAGCGTATTAGGTCATTTTGAGGTGACGACATCTACTGGCACGGATTCTGCCTACTTTTACTCATCATGAGTGCCACCGCCGCCACCGCGAACCCCAAAGTCCTGGTCATCGATGATGACAAAGACCTCCGCTACTCGCTGCGTCGCGCGCTCGCGGGCCTCGGCCACACGGTGATCGAAGCGGACAGCGGTGAGACCGGCGTCGTCGCCGCCAAGCGCGACCAGCCTGACGTCATCCTCCTCGACAACCGCATGGGCGGCATGACCGGCATCGAGACCTTGCAGATGCTCCGCGGCGCGCAGCCGCAGGCGATGGTGATCCTGATGACTGCGTTCGGCACGACGCAGACCGCGATCGAGGCGATGAAGTTCGGCGCGTATGACTACGTGATGAAGCCGTTCGATCAGGCCAAGCTGATCACGCTCGTCGACAAGGCCCTCTCCGCGCGCCGCGACCTGGCGGCGGCGACGCGTTCGACGCGCATGCTCGTCAACCCGGCGGACTACAAGGAAGGCATCGTCGGCAGTTCCGAACCGATGCAGGAAGTCCTGAAGTCCATCGGCCAGGTCGCCGCCAGCGACGCCACTGTGCTCATCACCGGCGAAAGCGGCACGGGCAAGGAACTCGTCGCGCGCTGCATCCACCAGCACTCCCTGCGGGCCAAGGGCCCGTTCCTCGCCGTCAACTGCGCCGCGATTCCCGAGAACCTCATCGAGTCCGAACTCTTCGGCCACGAGAAGGGCGCCTTCACCGGCGCGACCAACCAGAAGCCCGGCAAATTCGAGCTCTGCGACGGCGGCACGATTTTCCTCGATGAGATCGGCGACATGTCCCTGCCCACGCAGACCAAGGTCCTGCGCGCCATCCAGGAAGGGGAGATCCAGCGCGTCGGCGGCACGACAACGCTGAAGGTGAGCGTCCGTCTCGTCGCCGCGACCAACAAGGACCTCGAAGCCATGGTCGCCACCCGCCAGTTCCGCGAAGACCTCTACTACCGACTGAACGTCTTCCGCATCCGCCTGCCCGCCCTGCGCCACCGCAAGGGCGACGTGCCGCTGCTCGTCGACTATATGCTGCAGCGCCAGGCCGCGGCCAAGAAGCTCAAGCCGAAGCGGCTCTCCGACGAAGCGCTCGACGCCCTGCTCGCCTACGATTGGCCGGGCAACGTGCGCGAACTCGAGAACGTCGTGCAGCGCGCCAACGTGCTGGCCAAGGGCGAGACGATCCTGCCGAAGGACCTCCCGCAGGATGTCCTCAATCCCCGGAAGCCCGCCGCCGCGGCCCCGGCCGCGGCCGGGGCCATCGTCGCCGGGCCGGCCGCCGCGAGCAGCGCCCCGACCGAGACTCCGCTCAGCGTCAATTCGGCCTACGACACCGTCTACAAGCAGGGCCGCGCTGGCGACGGCAAGTCCATCCTGACGTCCATCGAGACGGAGATGATCAAGCGGGCGATGGAGGAAACCCGCGGCAATCAGCTCCGGTCCGCGATGATTCTCGGCATCAACCGCTCGACGCTGAAAAAGCGCCTGCTCGAGATGCGTGAGGCCGGCATCAAGGTGTTCACTTAATCTTTGCCACCCGACGGGAAAAGGATTGGTTGGTGGCTCACCCCATGAGCACCTCCTCCCCCCTCCGTACCACGCTGCTGGCCACGGCCGCGCTCTTCCTGAGCCCGTACGCCGCCTTCGCCGGCGAAACGATCCAGATGTTCGACGGCAAGTCCCTCGCCGGCTGGAAGGCTTCCAAGAACTCCCCTGAAGGCACCTACAAGATCGAGGACGGCGTCCTCCAGATCCGCGGCGGCCAAGGTCACCTCTTCTTCGTCGGCGCCGACGGCCAGGCGAACTTCACGGACTTCGACTTCAAGGCGAAGGTGAAGACCTACCCGGGCGCCAACTCGGGCCTCTACTTCCACACGGCCTACGAAGACAAGGGCTGGCCCTCCCAGGGCTACGAGTGCCAGGTCAACGGCAGCCACAAGGACATCAAGCGCACCGGCGGACTCTACGCCGTCCGCGACGTCCTGCACACGCCCGCCGCGCCGGACAACGAGTGGTTCGACTACCGCATCCGCGTCGAGGGCAAGCGCATCCAGATCTGGATCAACGGCAAGCAGACCGTCGACTTCACCCAGCCGGAAGACTGGACTCCGCCCAAGGGCATGCCCGGCCGCAAGCTCGGCAAGGGAACCTTCGCCATCCAGGCCCATGACCCGGGCTGCAAGGTCGACTACAAGGATCTCGTCGTCGAACGCCTCTGAGCGCTCGGACGATGAATGCGAAAGGCGGACCGCACGGTCCGCCTTTTTTGCGCCCGCCCTTCAGGCGAGCGCGCGCTCGAGCTCGGCGATGAGCCGTGCCCGCACGGGTTCGGCCAGCGCCGCGAGGCGACGTTGCTCCTGCTCATACTCCCCGCGGCCTTCCGTTGTCTCGATCGGGATGGGCTGCAGGCCGATCGCGGAGAAGTCGTAAGGGCTGGCGCGCATGTCGACCGACCGGGCGACGTGCGCGAGTTCGAACGCGTCGGCGGCGAGCTCCGCCGAGACCCACGGCTGCGCCTTCATCGCCCACTTGAAGAGATCCATCGTGACGTGCACGCAGCCGGGTTGCTCGTTCTCGACCCTCGCCTCGAGCGTGGGCGCGAGTTTGTTCAGCGGCCGGGCGCCCGGCGTGAAGAAGCGGAAGGCGTCGTAGTGCGTACAGCGCACAGGCAGCGCCCGCACGACGGCGTCGGTGCCTTCCGCGCCGAGCCGCAAAGGCCAGGTGCCATGCCGGCGCTGTTCGGCCTGACCGTAGACCATCGCCCATTCGTGCAGGCCGAAGCAGCCATGGAAGGCCGGCCGCGCCGCGACGGCCCGGCAGAGCCGCCGGCTGAAATCGAGACGTCCGGCCTGCGCGGCCGCGGGCAGCGCGACCCGCACGAAGCCGTCCGTACCGCGGAGGAAACGGCGGCCGTCGACGAGTTCGTCGGCGTCGGCCAGCGCGACGCCGGCGCCGGGCGTCCAACGGCGCAACGCGGCCAGGCGGAACGGATAATAGGTGAAGAGGAAATCTTCGACGGGGTCGGGCACGCCCTTCCGCGCGCGCTCGCGACGCGCGTCGACAAGCCGGTCCGCACGGGCTTCATGGGCGGCACGCCGGGCCCGCCACGCCTCGCCCGCGAGCGCGCCCTGACTGGCGACGACGACGCTCAATCGAAGCGGCGGTGGTGCGCGGCGACCTTGACATATTTCTCGGCCCAGCCGGGCAGCGCCGCCTGTTCGTCGGCCGTGAGCGCACGCACGACCTTGGCCGGCGAACCCATGACGAGCGAGCCGGGCGGGACCTGCGTGCCCTTGGTGACAAGCGCGTTGGCGCCCACGATGGAGCGCGCGCCGATGACCGCGCCGTCGAGGATGGTGGCGTGCATGCCGATCAGGCACTCGTCGCCGATCACGCACGCATGGATCATCGCCAGGTGGCCGACCGTGACGCGCGCGCCGATCTTGGCCGGCAGGCCGTCGGCGACATGCACCACGGCGCCGTCCTGGATGTTGCTGCCTTCGCCCACTTCGATGGGAGCGATGTCGCCGCGGAGCACCGCGCAGGGCCAAACGCTGGCCGACGGGCCGACGGACACGTTGCCGATCACCACCGCCTTGGAGTGGACGAAGGCCGTGGCGTGCACGCTGGGGCCTCTGGACAGATTCCGGGTCAGCTCCTTGGACAGGGCCTCGTCCGCATCCGTCGGCTCCTCGAACTGACCGCCTTGGTAAAAAGGATTCATCCCCCAAGGATTAGCCCCCTACCCCCGTCAGGGAAAGCCGAACCACCCCGGAAATCTTCTCGGAGCGTGATTTAGGCCCCAAAACCCCGCCGGGTCTATTTTCTCCGCATTTCCTACCCCCACACCTAGCCCTGCCCCTGCCCCTATCCCTAATCACCCGACAATTCCCCTTGCCAACCCCCCTTCAGTCCGTTTGCTCCGACCTTCCGACAGCCATGAAGGCCACATTTATCACCTCCGGTCGCCAATTCACCGTCACTCAAGGCGACATCCTCATCGTCAACCAGTACCCTGGTAAGAACGAAGGCGACGTCCTCACTTTCGACCAGGTCCTCCTGGTCGGCGAAGGCGCCTCCGCCAAGATCGGCACCCCGACCGTCGCCGGCGCGAAGGTCACCGCCACGATCCTGGAGAACAAGCGCGGCGACAAGATCGACATCTTCAAACACCGCCGCCGTAAGGGCTACTACCGCCGTCGCGGCCACCGCCAGGAACTGTCGGTGATCAAGGTCGAGTCCATCTCTGCTTAACCCTTAACGTCCTCCCACCATGGCAACAAAGAAAGGCGGCGGCACTTCCTCCAACGGCCGCGACTCCACCTCCAAGCGCCTCGGCGTGAAGCTTTACAGCGGCGAATTCGCCACTGCCGGATCGATCATCATCCGCCAGCGCGGAACCCGCATGAACGCAGGCCGCAACGTCGGCATGGGCCGCGACCACACCCTCTTCGCCAAGGCCGATGGTCTGGTGAAGTGGGACGCCGAGCACCGCAAGGTTGAGATCGTCCCGACGGCCTCCACCGCCTGCGCGATCAAGTAAGCTGCTCCGGCAGTCTTCCGAGAAGCCGACCTTGCGGTCGGCTTCTTTGTTTTACGGACCAAAAGACGACGGCGCCCCGCCCCGGGCGCGCCCCGGGAGCGACGTCGTCCAGCGCAGCCTAGCGGGCGCGACGACGCAGGAGCTCCAGCGTAGCCTGGAAGATCGATCGCGTGGAATCGGCGTACACGGGGTCGTGCACGACGTAGTCGCAGACACGTTCGATCGCTTGAGGATGCGTCCCGCCGCCGCGTAGTTCGCACGCGAGCAGCTGGAGTTTCTCGAGCGACAGATGCATGACGTCGGCGTTGGTCTCTTCGCAGAAACCGTATTCCGGATCTTCTTCCGCCTCCCGGCTGGGGGTGATGGTATGGGTGAGGTGCATTGGGGTGCACCCTCAAGGCTATGCCCAGGCGGCACGCCGCAAGGTCGCCGAAGTTAAGAAACGCCGTCCGCGGCGTGACAGGCAGGTGACGGCCTCAGGCGTCGACCGCGGTCTGCGCAGAGCGCCGGAACTTCCAGCCCATCACCAGCGACACGAGGATGAGCCCGGTCGCCAAGGCGATCCAGATACCCGACGCACCCACGCCCCACCGACCGACGGGCAGGCCGAACAGCCGGAAGCCGGCCGGGAAAGCCAAGGCGAGGGCCAGCGGCAGGCAGAAGAGCCAATAGACGATGAAGACGCTCCACGAAGCCCACGCGGCCCGGTTGACGGAACGGAGCAGATAAGCGGCCACGACCTGCACACCGTCGAAGGGCGCCCAGATGGCCGCGAAAATCAGCAGGCTCGAGGCGAGCGCGGCGGTCTCGGTCCCGGCCACGCCATAGGTCTCCATCAGCAACGGCCGCAGGAGGATCATGGCGAGGCCGTAAGCACCCATCATGACGCCTCCGAGGATCATCGCGCCCAGGCCGACAGCCTGCACCTTGCGCGGATCCTTGGCCCCATAGGCTTCGCCGACCCGGATACCGGCGGCGATGCCGAGCCCGAGCGGCAACATGAAGGCGGCGGACGCGGTGCTGATGGCGACCTGGTGCGCGGCCTGCGCGGTGGCGTTGATCCAGCCAGCCATGACGGGCACGACCGCGAAAATGCCGACTTCGCTGAGGCTGTGCAGGCCCGCCGGCCAACCCGTGGAGAGCAGGCGCCGGAAGACGGCGAGCTGCAGTCCGTCGGCCCAGCGGACTTCACCACGTCCCGGCGTATACCAAAGACCGACGAGCATCAGGATGCGCGAGATGAGCGTGGCCCAGCCGGCGCCGGCCAGACCCATCGCCGGGAAGCCCCAGTGGCCGAACATCCAGAGCCAGTTGAAGAAGATGTTGGCGAGGATGCCCGCCGCCAACCAAGCCAGCGAAATCCACGGCTGGTGCTGCGAATCGCGATGCCCGCGGAGCGCATGGAAGGC
>JAUMEU010000207.1:0-1977 GCA_032120295.1 Opitutales bacterium
AAGGAATGTCGGGCGAACGGGGCGAACTTCATGCGCTCTCGCATGCTTGGCGCGACGGGCTCGTCGAAGCCGGTTTCGCCGTACCCTCGGGTGATTCGCCGATCATCCCGCTCATCCTCGGCGACTCTGATGTCACCCTGAAATACGCCACCGCGCTCCGCGCCGCCGGCTTCATGGTCTCCGCCATCCGTCCGCCGACCGTGCCCGTGCGCACCGGACGCATCCGCATCTCGCTCCGCCGAGGCCTTTCTCCCGCCATGCTGTCCTCCTTCGTCTCCGCCTTGAAAGGCGTCTCCGCATGAAGATCGGTTGGCTCGGCGGCTGGGGCGTCTCGCTCGAAGAGATGAAGGACATCGCCGTGGCGCATGCGCCGGAGGCCGAGCACCTCATCTACCCGCCCGTCATGGGCGCCGCCGAGAACCTCACCGGCTGCGACGCTATCATCGCGTGGTCGCTCGGTGCGCACCTCGTCCTCGAGGCCGGGGCCCGCGGCGTGAAGTTCCCGGCCAAGGTGCTGCTCTTCGCCCCGTTCACGTCCTTCTGCTCCGAGCACGGTAAGTGCGGGAAGCATTCTGAGACCCAGGTGAAGTGGCTGCGCCGCTGGATCGATACCGACGCCCCAGCGGCCTTGGCCGATTTCCGTCAGCGCGCCGGACTGGCGCCGTGGGTCGGTGACGCTTTGCCCTACGAAAAGGAATACCTGCAGGCTGGCCTCGATATCCTCGCCCAGCCGGCGGGCATTTCACTCATCACCTACGGACGTCACGGGCTCAATCCCGGCTGGGAAGCCTATGTAGGCGACCAGGACGCCCTCTTGGATGCCGCGGGCGTTTGCCAAGCGGTCGTGGGCTGTCAAACTGTGGAAGGACTCGGGCACGACCTGCGCGAGTTCTTCGCTTCCTGAATCCATGCGTTTCGACGACCGAGCCGACAGTTACGGCGCGCACGCCGCGCCGCAGAAGCGTTTCGCCGAAGCGCTGGCCGCCTTCGCGCCGTTCCGTCGCGGCATCCGCGTCACCGAACTCGGCGCCGGCACCGGTTTCCTGACCGCCGCGCTCCTGGCGCAGGGCGTGAACGTCGACGCCACCGACGCTTCGCCGGCGATGGTCGAGCTCGGGCGACAGGCCGTGCCTGCCGCCAACTGGTCGGTGCGCAACGCCTTCGGGCCGATCGACAAGGCCGGCGCGCTCGCCTCGAGCGGGCTCCTGCACTGGGCGGCTGATCCTGCCGCCGTGCTGAAGCATTGGCATGCCGCTTTGCCGGCCGGCGGACGGCTCCTGCTCGGCGTGCCGTGCGACCCCTGCCTGAACGAGCTCCGTGACCTCATCGGCGAAGGCCCCGTGCGCTGGCGCGACGAAGCCCAGTGGCTGGCCTTGCTCAAAGGCGCCAAGTTCGACGTCCATGCGCACGGCGTGCTCGAGTCGGAGGAGATCTACCCGAGCGCCCTCGAGTTCTTCCGTCACCTCCATCGCAGCGGCGTGACCGGCGAGCCGCGTTTCTCGCCGACCGAACTCAAGTCGCTCCTCCGCGATTACGACCGCCTCAACGCTAGGACGGACGGCGTCGTCGCCACTTGGGCGTGGCTGTTGGTGGATGCGACCGCGCGGGCTTAAGCGCGTGTAGTAGTCGATCCGTTGAACCGTTGGCCGGTTGGCCGGGGAGAGGCGTCGTTAGTTGACGAGTTGGCCGGTTGACACGTTGGCAAGGGAGGAAAGATAGATGGCTGAATTGATGACAGAGGACTGAATCGATGGCGGAATGGAACAGGCAGTGAGTTGACCCATTGGCCGGTTGACACGTGGGCAAGGGAGGCACGAAAGAGACCCAGAGAGATGGCAAGGGCGTTCCCGCCACCCGCCACCTGGGGCTGCCACCCGCCACCTGAGAATGTCCGCAGCATTCTTTCCGGTTTCCGGTCTCCCCTTGAGTTCGGGTGCTTTCCAACCGCCAACCGCTAACCGCTGACCTCGGCTTTCG
>JAUMEU010000208.1:0-2490 GCA_032120295.1 Opitutales bacterium
GTTCGTAAGAGGCGAGGCCGGCGACGGCTTCGATGCGGCGGACGCCCGCGGCGATGGCGTTCTCGCCGACGATGCGGAAGAGGCCGATCTCGCCGGTGTGGCGGACGTGCGTGCCGGCGCAGAGTTCCATCGACCAGCCGTCGAGCGAGGCGGCCTTGCCGCCGACCTGCACGACGCGCACGGAGTCACCGTACTTGTCGCCGAAGAACTGCATGATATCCGGGCGGCCCTTGACGGAGGCGTAGGCGACTTCGCTCCAGGTCACGGCGTCGTTGGCGAGGATGCGCTCGTTGACGAGCTTCTCGATGTCGGCCAGCTGGCCCGGCGTGAGCGCCGCGCCGTTGAAGTCGAAGGTCAGCTTCGTCGGGTCGACCGCGGAGCC
The DNA here is from genome assembly GCA_032120295.1 of Opitutales bacterium. Lineage (GTDB taxonomy): Bacteria > Verrucomicrobiota > Verrucomicrobiia > Opitutales > UBA953 > UBA953. The sequence goes on from JAUMEU010000208.1 coordinate 383, forward strand.
CTTCTGCGAGGCTTCCTTGGAGACGACCTCATGGAGCGCCCAGTGCAGGATGTGCGTCACCGTGTGGTGGCGCTGGATGGCGTCGCGGCGGGCCTGGTCGACGGCGATCTCGATCGTCGCGCCGGCTTCCGGGGCGTCATCGCCGTCGAGGAAGTGCAGCCAGGTCTGGCCGGACTTCTGGGTGTCGGTGACGCGCCACTGGCGTCCGCCGAGGGTGATGAGCGCGGCGTCGCCGACCTGGCCGCCCATCTCGGCGTAGCAGGGGGACTTATCGACGATGACCGCAGTGCGGTCCTTGATCTTGGCGACCTGGGCGACCTTGGCCTGCGTGGCGAGGGCGTCGTAGCCGACGAAGGCCGTCGGGTGGTCGGAGCCGATGTCGGAGAGGGTGATGATCTCCTTCTTCTGCGCGGCGCGGGCGCGGTTGCGCTGCTCTTCCATCAGCTTCTCGAAGCCGGCGCCGTCGACGGTCAGGCCGCGTTCGCGGGCCATCAGCTGGGTGAGGTCGAGCGGGAAGCCCTGCTCGTCATACAGTCGGAAGGCGATCGCGCCCGAGATGACGCCGCCGGCCTTGAGCTTGCTGGCTTCGTCCTCGAAGAGGGCGATGCCCTTGTCGAGCGTGCGGTTGAAGGACTCTTCCTCGATGCGGATGACGTCGGCCACGACGGCCCGGCGGGAGCGGATTTCCGGGAAGACGTCGCCCATCGTGTCGGCGAGCACGCCGACGAGCTGGTGGAAGAAGCCGTTCTTCAGGCCGAGCGTGCGGCCGTAGCGGACGGCGCGGCGCAGGATGCGGCGGAGGACGTAGTTGCGGTCGGAATTGCCGGGCTGGATGCCGTCGGCGATGGCGAACGAAAGCGTGCGGATGTGGTCGGCGATGACGCGGAAGGCCACGTCGTCCTTCTCCTGCTGCGTGTCGCCGATCGAGCCGGCGGCGGGCAGGGTGGAGCCGTATTTCTTGCCGGAGAGTTCCTCGAGGCGGCGGAAGAGCGGGGAGAAGACGTCGCTCTCGTAATTGGAGATCACGCCGGAGAAGTCCTTGAAGTCCTTCGTGCACTGCATGATGCCGGCGACGCGTTCGAAGCCCATGCCCGTGTCGACGTGGCGGGCCGGGAGCGGGCTGAAGGTGCCGTCGGGGTTGGCGTTGAACTGGATGAAGACCAGGTTCCAGATCTCCATGCAGCGGGCGTCGCTGCCGTTGACGAGCGTGCCCTTGGTATCGCCTTCGGGGGTCAGGTCGACGTGGAGTTCGGTGCAAGGACCGCAGGGGCCGGTCTCGCCCATCATCCAGAAATTGTCCTTCTTGTTGCCGTTGACGATGTGGATGGCCGGGTCGAGGCCGGCGGCGCGGAACTTCTCGGCCCAGACGTCCCAGGCTTCCTGGTCGAACTCGGAGGGGTCTCCCTTGGACTTATCCGGCTTGTAGACGGTGGCGTAGAGGCGGTGCTTGGGGAACTTCCAGACCTCGGTGATGAGCTCCCAGGCGAAGTCGATGGCCTCGCGCTTGAAGTAGTCGCCGAAGGACCAGTTGCCCAGCATCTCGAAGAACGTGTGGTGGTAGGTGTCGAGGCCGACGTCCTCGAGGTCGTTGTGCTTGCCGCCGGCGCGGATGCACTTCTGGGTGTCGGCGGCGCGGCCGGGGGTGTACGGGCACTTCGTCTGGCCGAGGAAGATCGGGACGAACTGGTTCATCCCGGCGTTGGTGAAGAGCAGGTTGGGGGAGTCCGGCATCAGGCTCGACGACTGGACGATCGAGTGCTGCTTCGATTTGAAGAAATCGAGGAAGGATTGGCGGACTTGGGCGGAGGTCATGGGACGGGAAAGCGGAGGCGGGAAGGGGTCTTTTTAAGCCCCAGGAAGGGGAAAAGGGAAGAACTAAGGCGATGCCGTGGGCCTCGTAGGGGCAGGGACAGGGGCACGGACAGGTTTCGATGCCCAGGGGCAGATACTGGAACAGTTGCCGGATGGTTTCATCTGCCCCTGCGTCTGAATCTATCCCTAAGTCTTGGAAACTGTCCGTGCCCCTGTCCCTGCCCCATTAAGTGCCTTTCTGTATCCGTTAGGATTGAGCGCCTTCGCGGCTCCTCCGCGTCACTCCGCCGCCGTCA
>JAUMEU010000209.1:0-2392 GCA_032120295.1 Opitutales bacterium
AAAACGCCCCCCCGTTTGGGCGCCCTTCTCTGGGAGCTTCCGGATTCGGCTTACGAGCAGCCGCAACCGCCGGAGCCGCAGCCGCCTTGCTTCTGCGCGGCGGCCGGTTCTTCGGTGGAGCCGCAACCGCCTTCGGAGCCTTCTTCGGTCGAGCAGCAGCCGCCTTCGGAAGCTTCGCCGGAACCGCAGCCACCGCCGCCGCAGCAACCGCCGGATTGGTGCGGGTGGCCGTGGGCGAGTTCGGTCGGCTCAGCCGCGCGGACGGAGACGACCTTGATGTCGAAATGGAGCGTCTTGCCGGCGAGCTCGTGGTTGCCGTCGAGGGTGACTTCCTCGCCTTCGATCTTCTTGATCGTGAGGGCGCGCATGCCGAGGTTGGTCTCGGCGTGGAAGCGCATGCCGACCTGCGGAAGGTGGGCGCCGAAAGCCGTGAGCGGCACGAGCTGAATCAGTTTGTCGCTGTATTCGCCGTAGCCGAGCTGCGGCGGCACGAGGACGTTCTTGGTGTCGCCGGCGACGAGGCCGTCGATGCCCTGCTCGAGGCCGGGGATGATGTTCTGCGCGCCGTGGAGATACTCCATCGGGCCGCGCTCGCCGGAGGCGTCGATGATGTTGCCCTGGTCGTCCTTCAGGGTGTATTCGATGGCGACGACGGTTTCTTTGGCTACGCGCATGGTGTTAAGGAGCGTGGAATCTACGGCCATTCCGGGCCGTGGCAAGGCGTCAGGCATCTAAACCTTGACCGCCCCCGCCGGGACGGCTTCCCTTAACTTCCTGCTGTTTGGGGCCGTAGCTCAGTTGGTAGAGCGCGTCGTTCGCAATGACGAGGCCGTGAGTTCGAACCTCATCGGCTCCACCAGCAGGATTTGCGACGCTCAGGCCGTCGGGGCGTCGTCGTCCTCGGCTCCGTCCGGCTTGCGGACGCCGCCGGTGATCTTCTCGATCTTTTCCAGCGCCTCGGAACCTTGGGCGACGCCCAGGGCGAGCACTTCCTTCCCCTGCGGACGAAGCCGGTCCTCGTAGCTGCCGATGGCGTTGTTGAAAGCGTCCACCGCCGAGGCCAAGCCGCGCCGGGCCTTGGTGAAATGGGTCATGAATGTCACGACGCGTTCGTAAAGGACGGCCGATTCGTTCGCGATCTGGGTCGAATTCGCGGCCTGCTTGTGCTGCTGCCAGGTCAGGTTGATGGCCGAAAGGAAGCCCATCAGCGTCGCCGGCGTGGCCAGCAGGATGCCTTCGTTGCCCGCATCGATGATCAGGTCGTTGTCGCCTTCGAGCGCGGTGCTCAGGAGCGATTCGGCCGGCAGGAAGAGGATCACCTTGTCGAAGGCCTTCCGCTCCGCCTTGGCCTGGGCGGCCGGATAATTGCGCGCGGCGAGGGCCTTGATCGTGGCACGGAGCTTGGCGGCGTGCGCCTTGACGAGTTCCTTGCGGTTAGGCGCGGCCTGGTTCGCCAAGGCGACATCAAATTCCGGGACTTTGGAGTCGATGATCACGCAGCGATTCTCCGGTAGGTTGATGATGAGGTCCGGACGGGTGTCGTCCTGCGAGGACTGTTCGGTGAAGTCGCAGAGCCCGCTGAGTCCGGCCGCTTCGACGACGCGCCGCAGGGTCTGTTCGCCCCATTTGCCGCGATGCTGCGAGGATTTCAGCACGGAGGTGAAATCATTGGTGCTGGCCGCGAGCAGGTTGGTCGCTTCGCCGATCTGCTTCATCTGCGCGTTGACGGCGGCGATGGCTTCGCCCTGTCCCGTCAGGCCTTGCTGCATGGCTTGCCGATAGCTTTCCAAGGCGGTGTTGATCTGCGCGATCAGCGGCTCGACGCGGGTGGAGACTTCCTTGGTCACGTCGGGCGCCATGCCTTTGAGGACGTCCGTGCTGGTCTTCTCGAAGGTGATCCGCAGGTCGGCCAAAGCCTTGTCATAGCGCGCTTCCGCCTCAGCCAGCGCCTTGGTGTGGTCCGCGCGGAGCTGCGTGACGGCCCGCTCGTTCGCCTGCTGGGCCTCGGTGAGCTGTTGATGGGCGGCGTTGCGCGCCGCCTCCGCGCCGGAAGCGCGCGCCTGGGCGTCGCCCTTCGCGGTCCGCTCCCGTTCGGCCACGGCGTTCGCTTCGCCGAGCTGGCGACGCAGGTCCTCGAGCAGGAGCGCGCTGGATTTGTCGTCGCCGGCGGGCCCGGCGGACTTGAAGAAGGAGACGTAGACCTGGACGGCCAGGACGACGAGGAGGAGGGCGACGGCGATGTTATCCATGTTTCTTGTAAAACGCACTCTGCCCGCGGACGGGCTTTTCGCAACCTATCCCCGCGGGTCCGTCTCGATGGCGAGCGCGTTGCCGAGCTCCCACGAGGCTTCGTACGCCGCGACGTAGTCCGGCGAAGACCAGGCGGGCGCGG
>JAUMEU010000210.1:0-9755 GCA_032120295.1 Opitutales bacterium
CACGAAGGCCACCTCAGCCTCATCCGCCGGGCCAAGGCGGAGTCCTCCTACGTAGTGGTCTCGATCTTCGTGAACCCGACCCAGTTCGGGCCCAATGAGGATTTCTCGAAATACCCGCGCACCTTCGAAGACGACCGCCGCGGCTGCGAAGCCGCCGGGGCCGACCTGATCTTCGCGCCGTCCGCCGCCGATTTCTACCCCGCCGGGGCCGCGACCTGGGTCGACGTCGAAGGCGTCTCCGCCGGGCTCTGCGGCGAATGCCGCCCCGGGCATTTCCGCGGCGTCGCCACCGTGGTCGCGATGCTCTTCAACGCCGTTCAGGCGGACGTCGCCGTCTTCGGTCGCAAGGACCTCCAGCAGCTCGCGGTGATCCGCCGCATGGTGCGCGACCTGCACCTGCCGGTGCGCATCCTCGCGCATGAGACCGTCCGCGAGCCCAACGGCGTCGCGATGAGCTCCCGCAATCGCTACCTCGCCCCGGAACAACTCGCCCAGGCGACCGCCATCCCGGCCGCCCTGGCAGCCGCGCAGGCGCTGGCCAAGTCAGGCGTCACCGACGCCTCCCGCCTGCAGGCCGCCGCGCAAGCGGTCCTGGCCGCGCAGCCCGTGCTCAAGCCCCAGTACTGCGAGATCGTCGACCTAGAGACGATGGCGCCCGTCGCCTCGACCGCCGGAAAAAGCTGCGCCATCGCGATCGCCTGCCACCTGGGCGCGACGCGGCTGATCGACAACGCCGACCTCTGATCAGGTCAGGCTGAGATAGACCGCCGCCAGCAGAATCAAGGCCCCGATGAGCCGGCGCGTCATGATGGCACCGCCCACCTGTTTCTCGGAGTTGGCGAACCAATGGCCGACGACCCACACCAGCGCCACGCTCCAGAGCCCGCGGGTATTATAAAGGACGTTGGTGACGGTGACCTCGTGGTAGACCGCGATGCAGTAGGCGATGCCCATCGCCTGCACCGTCAGCAACAGGCCGCCGCCCACGGCCCAGACGACCATCGACCGGGGCATCGCCCGGAGCGGCGCAGAAAAGAACGGGATCAGAGTAAAAGAAAGCAAGCCGACCGTGGCGAACATCACGGGCCCGAAGTGACCGAAGCCGAAGGAGCGCACCCAGAGCTGCTGCATCACGTCGGTGGCCGCGAACGCGATCGAGGCGAGGAAGGCGAAGCCGACGCTGACCAGCAGGCGGTCGCGATTAGCCCGCCATTCGCCGCCCAACAAAGCGAGGGCCAACGTGGTGAGGAAGGTGGCCACCCACAGCTTCCAGCCCAGCTCCTCGCCGCCGGTGACGAAGACCAGCAGGGCCACGAAGATCACCTTGGTGCCGAGCACCGGCGTCGCGATGGAGATATCGCCGCGGCTGATCGCGACAAAGGTGAAGACCTGGCCGATGAAGAAGGCGGTCCCCGCGAGTACGGCGTGGGTGACGTTGCTCAGCGTAAAGGGCTCGCCGCCGTGTAGGAGCCAGGTCTGGAAGAGGACGGCCCCGATGAGGTTGACGATGAACAGGACCCGCCAGGGGTGCCCCCCGTCCATGGCCCGCTTGAGCGCCATGGCGGCGAAGGTGTAGCCCACCGCCGAACACAGGGGAATGACGATAGAGTCGGGCGAACGCATCAGGCAGTCCCGAACGAACGCCCTTCCCTCCCCGCTGGCGAGTCCGAACCAAGAAAACGTCTCCGCCGACCCGCCCTGACCTTGCCCCCGGCCGGGCGGTAGGCATGCTGAAGGCATGGGTCATTTCTCTTACAAGACCGAGACGGTCGACCCGCACCGGAAGGTGCTTTCCGAACAGCTCATCCTGGACCTGAACCATCTTGCGGACGGGCCCTTGCTCGCCTTGGCCAAACTGATCCCCGGAGGGTACATCCATCGTCGGCCTTTCCTCCGCGACGCCAAGTGGCGCTTCCAGAAGCGGCTGGGGAACCTCAGTGAGGACGCGGCCGCGGTGGCCGACCATCTGCCGTGGTTCGCCGGGAGCCTCAAGGCCGACAAGGCGAGGCTGGTCGAAAATGCCGATGAGCTCGCCGCCGTGCTCGGCGGACCGCGCGCCGGGTTACTCTGCCTGCTCTGGAACCATCGGGCCGAGAACAAGGACGCGGCCCTGCCCGCCGACCTGCTCACCCGCCTCGTCGCGAACACCAAGCCGCAGGCCGGGAAGCCCGACGGCAAAGCCTGGAAGTCGCTGCAGGCCAAGTTCGGCGGCGCGACGGAAAAAGAACCGCCCGAGCCCGTCGACGCGCTCGACTCGGCCGGCAAGACCGTCCGTCGCCTCCTGCAGGAGATCTCCCAAGGCAAGGCCGCCCGCGAGAACGAAGGCCGCCAGATCCGTCGCCAGCACGCCAACGAACTCGAAACGAAAGACGCTGAGATCCGGAAGATCCGCGAGGAAGCCGCCCGCCAGGCGCAGGAAGCGGCCAAGCAGGCCGCCGCGGCGGCGGCCAGCCTCCAGGCCCTGCAGGCCAAGCTGACCAAGGAAGAAGCCGAGGTGGCTCGCCTCCGCGGCGAACTCGACCGCGCCCGCGAACACGTGGCCAAGAAGGCCCGCGAGATCGCCGAGGAACTCCTCTCCGAGGAAGTGCGCCCTTGGCTGGCCGACGCCCGCACGCTGAAAGCCGCTTCGGAAGAAGTCGCCAAGCTGCGCCAACTGACCACGGAGACCGTCGAGAAGGTCCGCAAGGCCCAGCGGGACGCCGACCCCTTCCTAGCGAAGGAGCATGAGCTCCGCCAAGCCATCCCACAGATGGAGGAGATGCTCAAGCTCCTGCGCCGTTACCTGCGCACCGCCGGCCAGGCCCTGCCTGAAGTCGTCGCCTTGGAGAAGCGCCTCACCGAGCACATCGAGAAAGTCCGCTATGAGCTAGAGAAGCGCGACCAGCCTTCCGACCCCTTCCTCGAACGTATCTCGGCCCGCATCAACGGCGCCGACACCCGTGAACTGAAATCAATCGAAGGCGCCCTGCTCCTCGCCGAACAGGCGGGCCTCGTCGACTCGCGCCACGCCGACCTTTACCGACGCGACCTTCACCGCCGCCGCTCCTACCTGGCCGACGCCGCCTTCCATGTGCAGAAACAGTCAGGCCCGCTCGCGCTGCTCGAGCGCGCCGTCGCCACGGGAGAGCCCGCCCGCCTCGCGCTCGACGCCAACAACTTCGCGTGCCTGCGCCAAGATTACCTCGGCCTGCGCCTGCCGACCAAGAAGAACGCGCAAGGCGACAGCCGCTTCCTGCTCGACGCGGCCGCCCGCCAGAAGGTCGTCCAGCTCCTCGAGAAGCTGGCGGACGACGCGCCGGGACTGCATGTCTGGGTCAGCTTCGACGGCCAGCAGACCACGCTCAAGACCACGAACTCGCGGGTCCGCGTCACCTTCAGCCGCGCCGGCGCCAAGGCCGACCACGACATCATGGACCTGGTGGCCAAGGACAAGACCGTCGAGGCGCCGTGGTTCGTCGTCTCCGACGACATCGAGGTCCGCGACGCCACCTCGCGCGAAGGGGCCTACATCATCTACAATGACGCGCTGATCCAGCTGCTGGTCAACCGCGGCATCCGGGCCTGAAACAAGCCGGGCGCATCCTGCGATGCGCCCGCGAGGGAAGCAGCCGGCGGGCGGCTTACTTCTTCTTCTTGGGGGCGGGCGGCGGGGCTTCGACCTGCGGGGGCAGCACGCCGGCGAAGTCTTCGGCGCGCAGGCCGCGCTGGAAGAGGTTGAAGGAATATTTCCCGGGCTTCCATTCGACGACCGGGGTGACGTCGGCCTTGGCCGGCACGTCGAGACCGAGACCCCAGTAGACGCCGTTCACGAGCAGACGACGGAGGGATTCGTCCTTGAGGTCGCTGGCCGAAGCCATGGTGGTGGTGAGCACGCGGTTCTTGCTGCCGCCGGCGTTGGGGACCTCGCGGGTCCAGGCCACGGCCATCGCGGGGGAATTGACGCCCTGCTCCTGCTTGTCGGTCGCACGCTTCTTGGCGCGTTCGCTGAGCGGGTCTTCCGGATTCATGCCCTTGAGCACCTGGCCACGGAGGAGGACCTGCGCGTCGGCGGGCGGGTAAGCCTCATAGACGTCGGTGTCGCCGAAGATGACGCCCACACCGTTGAGGATGGCGAGCTTCTCCGCGCCGGCTTCGACGGCCGTGCGGGTGGCTTCGCCCTTGTGGTTGCCCCAGTGGCTGACCCAGGTCTCACCGAGGACCTTCTTGCCGAAGCCGCCCTGATTGTTCCAGTTGTAGCCGGCGAAGGGACTGTCCTTCGGGATGCCGGAGAAGGCATGTGTGCTGGTGCGGGTGGCGACGATCGGCACGCCGCGCCTGACGGCGGCGTCGAACTTCGCGAGGGCGGCTTCGTTCCACTTACGGAAACGCAAGCCGAGCACGAGGGCGTCGGCGCTGTCGAGAGCCTCGGGCTTGGCGAGGGAGGCGCCGTTGTTCGGATTGATCACGCCATCGTCATGCGAGAAAAGGACGGTGCACTTGAAGCCGTGGCGCTCGGACAGGATGCGCGCGAGCATCGGCATCGATTCTTCGGAGCGATATTCTTCGTCCCCGGCGAGGAGCACGACGTGCTTGCCGGCGCCGACGCCTTTGCCGGCGGGGAATTCGAGCCAACCGGGGCCGGCGGTGAAGGCTTCCGCGGCGACGGCCGGGAGCGCGAGGACGAGGGCGGCCAAGGCGGCCCACAGGTGGAGATGACGCTTCATGGGGTGAAGCTTCAGATTGACCGACCAGAAGGCGGTTTCAAGCGCCCTGTGTCGAGACCGGGTTTTATTTCCGCTCGTTAGCGGACTTCTTCGGCGCGAACGGATCCGGGCGCAGCACTTCGCGACGTCCGTCCGAATAAGTCGTGACCTGGTTGCCCGCAGCGTCCTTACGCGTGAGCGCCCGGCTGCCGTCGCTGAAGGTCGTGGTCGTGCCGCCCGTCGCATCCGGACGGGTCACGGCGGTCACGCCGTTGCTGTAACGCGTCGTCGAGCCGCCGATCGCGTCGGGGCGGGTGACGGCGGTCACGCCGTTGCTGTAACGGGTCGTGGACCCACCGATCGCGTCGGGCGTCTTGACCGCCGTGACACCGTTGTCATAGCGCGTCTGCGTCCGCCCCAGGGCGTCGGCGATCGGGACGCCGCCGCGAGGGTTGGCGCCCGTACGAGGGTCGGCCTTGATGACAGCGGAAGGCTTCGGCTCCGGCTTCGCCGGCTGCTTGCGGGGGTCCTCCTTCTTCGGCGCGGCCGAAGCGAACGCAGAGACGAGCAGACCGACGGCGAGGATGGCGGGGAGTCTCATGGGGATGACTCTATTAGAATGTGAGAATGAGGGAACGCAAGCGTCGCGGACCCCTGAAAACAGGAAGGGCGGGCGCCTTGCGGCGTCCGCCCTTCGCTCGGAGGACCGGAGTCCCTTAGGCGATGATCTTCTCGACCGCCTTGCCGAAGTTATCGGTGAGGCGGAAGTCACGACCGTTGTAGCGGTAGGTGAGCTTGGTGTGATCGAAGCCGAGGAGGCGGAGGACGGTGGCATGGAGGTCATGCACGTCGACGCCGTCAGCGGCGACCTGGGAGCCGATTTCGTCGGTCTCACCGTAATGCATGCCGCCCTTGACGCCGCCGCCGGCCATCCAGCAGCAGAAAGCCTTGGAGTGGTGGTCGCGACCGGAAGCCTGGTTGACGCGGCCCGCGGTGGTCGGGGTGCGGCCGAATTCTCCGCCCCAGATGATCAGGGTCTGGTCGAGGAGACCGCGCTGCTTGAGGTCGGCGATGAGGGCGGCGGCCGGGCCGTCGATGTTCTCGGCGCGCTGGGCGATCGAGGTGAAGAGGTTGGTGTGGTGGTCCCAACCGCCGGCGTCGACCTGGACGAAACGGACGCCGCGCTCGACGAGGCGACGAGCGCAGAGGAGCTTGGCGCCGAGGTCGGTCTTACCGTACATCTCGCGGACATTCTCAGGCTCCTTGGAGATGTCGAAGGCGTCGGTGGCCGCGGTCTGCATGCGGAAGGCGAGCTCGAAGGATTCGATGCGGGCTTCGAGCTGCTCGTCCTTCTGGACGGTCTGCATGTGGCGCTCGTTGAGCTGGCGGACGAGGTCGAGCTGCTTGCGCTGCGCGTCCTGCGTGGTGAATTCGCTCTGGAGGTTGGCGATAATCTTGTTCGCCGGAGCACCGGGGCGGAAGGAGGTGTTGGCGCCCTGATAGAGGGACGGGAGGAAGGCCGAGGCGCGGGCGTCGGAGCTGCCGCCGAGGGAGACGAAGCCCGGGAGGTCCTGGCTTTCGGTGCCGAGACCGTAGAGGACCCAGGAACCGAGGGAAGGCTTGGAGAGGATCGCCGAGCCGGTATGCATCAACTTGGCAGCCGGACCGTGGGCCGGGATACCTTGGTGCAGCGAGCGGATGACGCACATCTCGTCGGCCACGCCCTGGAGCTTCGGGAAGATCTCGGAGATCTCGAGGCCGGACTTGCCGGACTTCTTGAACTCGAAGGGCGACGGGAAGAGGACGCCGTTCATGCCGGCGGCCGACATGTCGGCGAGCTCCTTCATCTTCGGCTTCGGATCGAAGGTGTCGAGGTGCGAGGGAGCACCGCCCGCGAAGATGTGGATGACGTGCTTCGCCTTGGCGGCGAGCGGAGCCTTGCGCGGCTTGAGATTGGCCATCACTTCGGCCTGAGCGTCGCTGACGAGGTAGTCGGCGACCATGGTGCCGAAGGCGAGCGTGCCCATACCGAGGCCGGTCTGGCGCAGGAACTCGCGGCGCGAGTTCGGGGTGGGGACGTAATTTCCGCAGCTGGAGTCTTTCATGGGGAGGATGAGGTTGGTGAGATTGTGGGGGGGGTGTCGGGGGAAAACAACTCTTTCGAGCGTAGGGGGTTCAATTCAGGTAGACGAACTCGTTGGAGCAAATCATGGACTGGGCGAGTATGACCCAAGGGCTGGAGGGCTCCTTGCGGGAGACCATTTCCGTGTTATTCACGATTTTTCCGCCTTTAACCGAGGTCTCGAGCTTCACTTCCGGGGTCGAGGGGCCCTTGGTGAGAGCGGCCTTATCGGCCTTGGCCTTGGCGACCCGCTCGGCCTTAGCCCGGGAGGCCTTGTCTCCCTTGGCAGAGGCCTGGACCACCGGCTCGTCGATATAGCCGACGATCCGGGTCACGAACTCACGGGCGATCTGGCGCTCCTGCACGGTGGGCGAGCGCTGGTACATGATGCGGTAGAGCTGGGTGATGCGCTCGTCGTCGGACGTGGCCTTGGTCATCTCTGGACGCGCATTGACGTTGCGGGCGACTTCGATGGCCAGCGGATTGTTCATGAAGAACAAGGCCTGCTGCGGCACGATCGTGGAGCTGCGCGTGGAGTTGGCCATGTTCGGGTCGGCGAAGTCGAACTGCGTCTGGAGTTCGCTGAGCTTGTCGCGGTCGATGAAGCCGTAGATCGTGCGACGGTAGCTGTAGGGCTCGTCGGTGATGTTGACGGCGCGTCCGCCCATGGCGCGGTCGAGCTTGCCGGAGAGGAGGAGCATCGAGTCGCGGATGCTCTCGAAGTCCAGGCGGCGGAGGTTGGCGTGCCAGAGGAACTTGTTGCCGCCGTCGATTTTAGTCGGATCCACCCCGGACTTCTGCGTCAGCAGAATGTTGGTGCTCGGGTTGGCGGACTGACGGTAGGCGGCGGAGAGGAGGATGCGCTTGTGCATCTTCTTGATGGACCAGCCGCCCTCGACGAACGTCGTGGCCATCCAGTCGAGCAGCTCGGGATGCGTGGGGGCTTCGGACATGTTGCCGAGATCATCAGGCGAGGAGACGATGCCGGCACCGAAGTGGTGCGCCCAGAGGCGGTTGACGAGCACGCGGGCCGTCAGCGGATTGGTGCGGCTGGCGATGGCGAGGGCGAGCTCGCGGCGTCCGCTGCCCTCATAGAACGGCAGGCGGTCCGGACCGGCCAGGACCTCGAGGAACTGGCGCGGGGCCACGGGGCCACGCTTGTTGCGGTCGCCGCGGATGTAGACATTGCTGTCGCGGGGCTTTTCGACGTCGGTGATGACCATCGCCGTGCCGGGACCGCCCGGATGGGTGATATCGAGCGCGTTGATGTCGCCGAACTTGAAGTAACGGGTCGGCTTGTTGTTGTTGACGAAGGTCGAGCTGATCGGGACCTGTCCGAGGGAACAGAAGTCCCGGCTTTCGGTGAGACGCTCGAGCAGGGTGACGGTCCGGATGTCCTCGACGTCCGGCAGGGGCCAGGGGAAGGCCGCGAGCTGGGCGACGGCGGGATCGTCCTTCTCGCCCTTGCGACCAGGCTGGGTGCGCAATTGGACGTGGGCGAGGATCTTGTCGCGGTGCTTCTTGAAGGCGGCCTGGTAGGCGAGCGCGACTTCGTCGAGGGACTTGGGCTTGAGGCCGCGGAGGGCTTCGGCGATGAGCGGATTGACGGGCGACTTCGTGTCGGCGAGCGCGGCGTCCAGGATGGCGGGGGCCTTCTGCGCGAACTCCTCGGCGCCGACGCGCTTCAGGCGGACGAGCGGGCCGGTGATCGGGTGGTCCGGACGGGCCATGACCGCGGCGAAGGACGGGTCGAGCTCGCGATTCTGGCCGAGGTCGTATTTTTTGAGGATGTCGAAACCGGCGGTGCTCCGGAAGCCGCCGACCATCGCGGCCATGGCGCGCGGGGCGAACTCCCGGTGGAAGCCCGCCTGCATGCCGACGAGGTGCTTATAGTAACCCTGGGCGGTCTCTTCGATGAGGGCGGCGAGGCGCTTCTCGTAGTCGGCGCGATAGGCGTTGCTCGGCGCGTTCTTGCCCACGAGCAGCGGATTGCGGACGACCGGATTCGTCTGCGGCTCGATCACGGAGGCGAAGATGCCGTGGAGGGAGTAGTAGTCCGCCGCCGGGATCGGGTCGAACTTGTGGTCGTGGCAGCGCGAGCAGGAGACGGTCAGGCCCAGGAAACCCTTGGTCGTGGCGTCGATGCGCTCGTCGATGGTGTCGTCGTTGTTCTGGAAGCGCTTGCCGACGGTGACGAAGCCGAGCGCGGCGAGGCGCGGGTCGTCCTTGGCGAGATCAGGCAGACGGTCGGCCGCGAGCTGCTCGATGATGAACTGGTCGTAAGGTTTGTCGGTGTTGAAGGCGTCGATGACGTAATCGCGGTAGGTCCAGGAGCTGTCGAAGGTCTCGATGGTGCCGTTGCGCTTCAGGCCCTTGGTGTCGGAGTAGCGGGCGGTATCGAGCCAGTGACGGGCCCAGCGTTCGCCGTAGTGGGGCGAGGCGAGCAGGCGGTCGACGGTGCGTTCGACGACGCTGGCCACGGCGCGCACGGGCTGACCTTTGCGCACGGCCATCGTGTCGTAAGCGAGCGCGGAGTCGTAGTCGCGGGAGAAGGCGTCGACCTCGACGCTCGTGGGCGGCAGGCCGATCAGGTCGTAGGAAAGGCGGCGCAGCAGGGCTTCGCCGTCGGCGGCCGGGCTGGGCTTGAGGCCCTTCTCGTCGAGCTTGGCCATGATGAAGGCGTCGACTTCGTTCTGGCACCAGGCGGGATTGCTGAGCTTGGTCGGGACCGCGTAGGTCTGGACGGGCTGGAAGGCCCAGTGCGCGCGCGCCTTGTCGGAGAGACCGGTGAGTTTGGCGCCGCCGGCGCCGGCCGGGGCGGGCGCGCCCATCTTGATCCACTGTTCGATCAGTCCGATCTGCGTGGCGGAAAGTTTGGCGCCGGCCTTGCGCGGCGGCATCGAAATGTCGGGGTCGACCTGATGGACCGCGACGACCATCAGGGATTTCTT
>JAUMEU010000211.1:0-3062 GCA_032120295.1 Opitutales bacterium
GCCGCACGCGCGGGCGCGTGCTGATGCGGAACTTCGACTTCATGGGCGCGCCCTTCCGGCGGGTGGAGGTGAGCGTCGACGCCGACGAACGGCGTACGCTGATCGGCCTGCATCGCCTGCAAGGCGGGAGCTCGGCCGCCGACGGCGAAGTCGAGGGCAGCGCGACCTGGGATTGGTCCAAGCCCGGCGTGCTCGCCGGCCCGGTGGTGAAAGCCGCCGGGGACCTCCAGCCGTGGATCGCCGCGCGTTGCGCCGGCAAGGATTTCGGCGACGCGCTCCAAGGTCTCGTGCTGCCGGCAGGAAGACGCTTCGCGCTTGAACTCACGCCGCTCGAGCGAGGCCTCGACATCCGGACGACGATCGAAACCGACGGCGCGTTCACCGCCTGGGGCATCGCCGGCCGCGGGTTGAAAGTCGGCACGCAGTCCAAGGCCGGCGGCATGCAGGTCGACGCGCGGCTCGGCCTGGCCGACGGGGAAGCGGAACTACGTCTGGACGGCGACCCCTTGCGGTCGGCGGGCTTCGTGCTGTCGTTGAAGGACTGCGATCCGGCTCAGGTCGGGCGGATCCTGCAAGACCTCGGCGAACCTTCGGCGGCGCCGGCGACGAAACCCACGGGCCGCGGCCGGCTGGACCTCGACGTCAAAGGCCGGATCGACCTCGCGGCGCCGCGCGAACTCCGCGCGCTTGGCACCTATACGTTGAACGACCCCGAGTTGAGGAAAGTCCGCCTGCTCGGGGAGATCTCGGGCGTGCTCGAGGCCGTCGGCGTCGGGGTGACCACTTACGAACTGGACCGGGCGGCCGGCACTTTCGGCTGCGTCAGGGGGAGAGCCTATTTCCCGGACATGACCATCACCGGCCCCCATGCCCGGCTGGACCTGGCCGGGGAAATCGACCTCCAGCGGATGACCCTGAACTTCGCCGGGGACTTCTCCTTGCCTCGGAAACAAGGATTTAACCCGCTCGACATCATAAATTTGAACCGGGCCTTGGTCGGGCTCACCAAAATCAAGTTGCAGGGGCCATTGGCGAAGCCTGAAACCCGGGCTATCCCGACCCTGAAAGATATAGTTAAAACCAACAAAGACAACGACTTAGGTAAGATACCTGCCGGCATTCTGGAATGAGGGTTGATTTGCCCCCCTGATACCCTGTATCAGAGAAGGGCACCCCCTCACGGAGGACATTACCTTGGACCTAATTAAGATCAAACAAGTCGTGGATTTGATGAAGAAGTCGGACCTTTCCGAGTTCGAGATCCAGGAACAGGACTTCAAGCTGCGCATCAAGCGCGACCTCCCCGGTCGCGCCCCGATCGCGGCTCAGGCCGCCCCTATGGCGGCCGCCCCCGCCCCCGTGGCGGCGGCCCCTGCCCCTGTGGCGGCGACCCCTGCCCCGGCCGCCCCCGCCGCCGCGGACCCCAGCATCAAGCTGGTCACCTCCCCGATGGTCGGCACCTACTACTGCACCCCTTCCCCTGAGAATCCGCCCTTCGTCACCGTAGGCTCCCCGATCAAGGCCGACTCCGTCGTCTGCATCATCGAAGCCATGAAGGTCATGAACGAGATCCAGTCGGAAATCGCCGGCACGGTCGTCGAGTGCCTGGTCGCCAACGGCACCTCGGTCGAATTCGGCCAGCCGCTCTTCCGCGTGAAGGTCAGCTGAGCACGGTCTTCCGAGCATGAACAAGATCCTCATCGCCAATCGCGGCGAAATCGCCCTTCGCGTCATCCGCGCGTGCCGGGAGCTGGGCATCAAGACCGTCGCGGTCTATTCTCAGGCCGACGAGCAGTCGCTGCACGTGCAGCTCGCCGACGAGGCCGTCTGCATCGGACCCGGCCCGAGCAAGGACTCGTACCTCCGCGAGGATCGCATCATCTCGGCCGCCGAGATCACCAACGTCGACGCCATCCACCCTGGCTACGGATTCCTCTCCGAGCGCGCCGGCTTCGCCGAGAAGTGCGCCGCCGCCAACATCAAGTTCATCGGACCCAGCCCTGACGTCATCCGTAAGATGGGCGACAAGGCCGTGGCCCGTCAGACGGCGGCCGCCGCCAAGGTTCCCTGCGTGCCTGGCACCGACGGGCCGGTCGACAACCAGCGCGAAGCCATCAAGGAAGCGCAGCGCATCGGCTTCCCCGTCATCGTCAAGGCCGTCGCCGGCGGCGGTGGCAAGGGTATGCGCATCGTGCACAACGCCGCGGCTTTCCCGAAGGAATTCGAAAGCGCGCGCGCCGAAGCCGAGAAGGCCTTCGGCGACGCTCGCGTCTACATCGAGAAGTACATCGAGCAGCCCCGCCACATCGAGTTCCAGCTCCTGGGCGACGAACACGGCAAGGTGATCCACCTCGGTGAACGCGACTGCTCCGTGCAGCGCCGCCACCAGAAGCTGATCGAAGAGTCCCCTTCCCCGTTCCTGACCCCGAAGCTCCGCGAGGAGATGGGCAAGGTCTCCGTCCGCCTCGCCGAGACCATCGGCTACCAGAACGCCGGCACGATCGAGTTCCTCGTCGATAAGCACGGCAAGTTCTACTTCATGGAGATGAACACGCGCATCCAGGTGGAGCACGGCGTCACCGAAGAAGTCACGGACATCGACCTCGTCCGCCGCCAGATCCTCATCGCCTGCGGCGAGAAGCTCGAGCTCTCCCAGAAGGACATCAAGATGACCGGCCACGCCATCGAGTGCCGCATCAACGCCGAAGACCCGGCCCGCAACTTCGCCCCGAGCCCCGGCACCATCGGCCTGTACTACACGCCCGGCGGCCACGGCATCCGCGTCGACTCGCACTGCTACTCGGGCTACGTCATCCCGCCCCTCTACGACTCTATGGTGGCCAAGCTGATCTCGGTCGGCGCCACCCGCCAGAAGGCCCTGGACCGCATGCACCGCGCCCTCGGCGAGTACATCATCCGCGGCATCCACACCACCATCCCGGTCTGCCGCGCGATCATGAAGGACCCGGCCTTCCGCCAGGGCGGCGCGACGACGAAGTACCTCGAGGACTTCTTCGAACGCACCCCGAAGGAACTCTGGTCCGCCGCCCCGCTCACCTGAG
>JAUMEU010000212.1:0-8663 GCA_032120295.1 Opitutales bacterium
ACCAGTGGGATCCGGCCGCGTATGTGCGTCTCCCCGCCGGCACGCCCGCTGAGCTCGCCTATGCGGACGGCAAGTTCTACGTCACCGACGTCTTCACCGACTACGCGCTCGAGTTCCTCCGGCAGGCGCGCGCGCAGAAGGGCAGGCCGTGGTTCCTCTACCTCGCGCACTCGTCGCCGCACTTCCCGGTGCAGGCGCCCAAGGATGCGATCGACCGGCACGTGGCCACGTATCGCCGCGGCTGGGACGTCCTCCGCGCCGAACGCTTCGCGCGCCTGAAGGCGCTCGGGCTCGTCGCCGCGGACGCCGTGTTGCCGCCGCTTTCGACCGTGCCCGTGGAGACGGATGACGCCATCGCCAACGGTTATTCCGGCAAACCGAATCCCTCGTGGGACAGCCTGCCGGCGGACCGTCGCGAGGACCTCGCGCGTCGCATGGCCACCTTCGCCGCGATGGTGGAGCATGTCGACCAAGGCGTCGGCCGGCTGCTCGCCGACCTCGAGCGCCACGGCGAGCTCGCGAACACCCTGGTCGTGTTCACCTCGGACAACGGCGCGTGTTACGAATGGGGTCCGTTCGGTTTCGACGGACGTTCCCGCGCGGGCCGGACGGACCTGCATGTCGGCGAGGCCTTGGCCGGAATGGGGCAGGCGGGCACGCACTCTTCCTACGGTTCCGCCTGGGCGAACCTCGGTAACACGCCGCTCAACCTCTACAAGCACTTCTGCCATGAAGGCGGCATCACCTCGCCGCTCATCGTCTCCTGGCCGGCGGGGCTGAAGCCTTCCGCGGATTGGATCCGTTCGCCGGCGCACGTCATGGACCTGTTGCCCACGATCGCGGCCGCCACCGGCGCGACGTATCCGACGGAACGCGCCGGCAAGGCGATCCGTCCTACCTCCGGTCGCTCCCTGCTGCCGGCCTTGCGTGGCGAAAGCGTGACGGTCCGCGGCATCCCTACCGCCCATGAAGGCGCGCGCGGCTATCGTCTCGGCGACTGGAAGATCGTCTGGGGCAAGCGACAGAGCATGCCCGTGACCTGGCAGCTCTTCGACCTCTCGAAGGATCCCTCGGAGCAGCATGACCTCTCCGCCCAGCACCCCGCCAAGCTCAAGGAGCTGGCGGATGCGTGGATGGCGTGGGCTAAGCAGGCCGGCGTCGACCTCAGCTCTCGCTGATCCCTACTCCTGGCCCTAGCCCCAGCCCTGATTTACTTCGACCAACCCACCAGCACTGTCGCGCGGTAGAACAGGTAACCGAGCGTCAGCGTGATCGGGATGGTCAGGACCCACGCCCAGACGATGCGGCCCACCAGGCCCCACTTCACCGCGTCGAAGCGCTTCGTCGCGCCCACGCCGAGGATGGAGGTCGAGATGACGTGCGTCGTCGAAAGCGGGATACCCATCTCGGAGGCGCCATGGATCGTGATCGCGGCGGCCGTCTCGGCGGCGAAGCCGTGCACCGGCTGCAACTTCACCATCTTGTGACCCATCGTGCGGATGATCTTCCAGCCGCCGGCGGCGGTCCCGGCGGCCATCGTGATGGCGCAGAGCACGATCACCCAGTAGGGCGCGTGGTCGACGACGCCTTTGGCGTTGAGCTCGGGCTTGATGGCCTGGGCCCAGGACGGGGCGTGGGCCGGGTCGAAGGCGCCGGAGGTGGCGCCGACGATGAGCGCGAAGGTGATGATACCGACCGTCTTCTGGGCGTCGTTGGAGCCGTGGGAGAAGCCCATCATGCCGGCCGAGACCAGCTGGAGCTTGCCGAAACTCTTCTGCACCTTGCTCGGTCGCATCGCGAAGCGGACGATCACGATCGTCAGCAGCGCCATGAAGGCCACGCCGAGGGTGAAGCCGATGAAAGGAGAGATGATCATCGGCTTGATCAGCTTCGGCCAGAGACCGACCGTCTTGCCGGCGGAGTCCGTCGCGGACCAGATCAGGCGGCCCCACTCGAGGTGAGACTGGCCGAGGACGCCGCCGCAGAGCCCGCCGACGAGCGCGTGGGAGGAGCTGGAGGGGATTCCGAACCACCAGGTGAAGAGATTCCAGACGATACCGCCCATGAGCCCGCAGGCGATGGCGAGCTGGGCCACTTGGAACTCGGCGGAGACGTTGATATAGCCCGAGTAGATGGTCTTGGCCACCGCGGTGCCCCAGAAGGCGCCGATGAGGTTGGTCACGGCCGCCAGCATGATGGCCTGGCGGGGTGTCAGGACGCGCGTCGAGACGACGGTCGCGATGGCGTTGGCGGCGTCATGGAAGCCGTTGATGTATTCGAACACCACGGCCACCACGATGACCAGCACCATCAAGAGGAAGGGATCCATGACCAGAGGGGCGGGCCGGGCTTAGGCGTACTTGAGGGCGATCTGGAACACGACCTTGCCGGCGTCGCGGCAGTGGTCGATCGCGCGCTCGAGGAGCTCGTAGATGTCCTTGAGGACGACGACTTCCTTGGCGTCGACGTTGCCCTGGTAGAGGTCGCGGAGGAGGCCCACCATCAGGCGGTCGGCGTCGCCTTCGATCGTCTGCAGGGTCTCGTAGGCGTCCTGGATCTCCTCGACGTTCGAGAGCTTGCGCAGCTTGCGGACGAGGGCGGCGGTGACTTCGGTGGCCTGCTCGAGCATCCGCACCTGCTTGTCCACGATATCGGTCGAGAACTGCGCGGGGCAGATCGCCAGGCGTTCGCCGATCTTCTCGCAGGTCTTGGGAATCTTATAGAGGGCGTTGGCGAGGGCTTCGATGTCCTCGCGCTCGAGCGGGGTCACGAACGTCTTGCAAAGCTCCTGGGTGATCGAGAGGCCGATGCGTTTGTCGACGCGGCGGGCGACGACGAGCTCGGTGAAACACTGTTCGAAGTCCGGCTTGCCGACCTGCGCGTAGAGCTTCGAGAGCGACTTCGCGCTCTTCTGCGCCTCGTCGGCGCTGGCTTCGAGCAGTTCGTAGAACTTTTCATCCTTACCGAGGACCTTCTTGAGGAAGTCTTTCATGGGTGTGTGGGTGGGCCCGTTTCAAGGGTGGGGGGAGGGAGGGGGCAAGCCATGTTCGACACCATTCCGTAACAATCGTAACATCAGGATATTATGATTGTTACGATTGCGTGACGGAGGGTGGCAATGAGGGGAGGACTGAATGGAGGGCTGCGTTGAGGGCTGAATGGAGGGCTGAGTAGATGAGATGCAAAGGGTAGGGTCGGGACCGCGTCACGACATAGGTACATCCATTCTCAGGTGGCGGGTGGCGGCCCCGGGTGGCAGGTGGCAGCAAGAGGCGAAGGATAACTCAAAGGGAGACCGGAATATTGACTGGGGTACCATAGCCCCAAACTTGGCGCTTTGCCTCTTCCCAACCGCTTACCGCCAACCGCTTACCGCTCACACCTTCCCCCTTCTTGTTTCCTCATTAAGACGTCATCGACGCAGGAATGACACGGTCGTCACGTAATCTTTGCTCCCATGGAAGAAACCATCAAGGTCCCTGGGCAGCACAAGATCCACTTCCGGACGTTGGTCCTTTCGGATCTCCATCTGGGCACCAAGGACGCCCAGGCCCGCGAACTCCTCGATGTCTTGCGCGGCATCCGTTGCGACAAGCTTATCCTGAACGGTGACATCATCGACCTCTGGTCGTTGCAGCGCAAGAACCACTGGAGCCCGGCGCACACGGCCGTGATCCGCCGCATCATGAAGATGGCGGAGAAGGATGGAACTAAAGTCGTCTACCTTCGCGGTAACCACGACGACTTCATCCGCCGCCTGATTCCGCTGGTGCTCGACCGCATCGAACTCGCGGAAGAGCATGTCCACGTGGCCCAGGACGGACGCAAGTATCTCTGCATCCACGGCGACGCGTTCGATACCGTGACGGTGAAGATGCGCTGGCTGGCCGTCATCGGCGACATCAGCTACCAGATCCTCCTCGACCTGAATCGCTTCTACAACCGCTGGCGCGCCTGGCGCGGCAAGGAGTACTTCTCCCTCTCGCAGGCCATCAAGGCCAAGGTCAAGTCGGCGGTCAGCTTCATCTCGAGCTTCGAGGAGCACCTCCAGACGCTCGCCGCGCGCCGCGGCTGCGAAGGCGTCATGTGCGGTCACATCCACAAGGCCGAGGACCGCATGATCGGCAACGTCCGCTACATCAACTCCGGCGACTGGGTCGAATCCCTGACCGCGGTGGTCGAGGAGGACGACGGCACCATCCGCGTCGTCGAACGTCCGGAGCTCTTGCGTCGCATCGCCGAACGCCGCGCCGCCTTCGAGGCCGCCAAGAGCGCCCCGGCCGCGCAGGGCGAAGCCAACTCCACGATCTCCTTCGTCGCCTGATGAGCGTCATTCCCGTCCTCACGGCCGGTTTCGGCGAAGGGCATAACGCCGCCGCCCGCTCCATCATCGAAGCCCTCACGCGCAAGGCCGGCCTGAACGGCGAGCTGCACGACCTCTTCCTCGAGGCCTACGGCGCCGAGAAGGCCAAGAGCCAGCGCGACAGCTATATCGGCGTCGCGAACAAGTATCCGCGCCTCTGGGGCTGCATGTATACCGCGCTCGATCGTCTGCCGCTCGTGCGCGCCTCGCTCCCGTTCGTGCGTCCGGTCGAGCAGACCCTCAACGCCATGCTCGACGCGACCCGCCCGCCGGTCGTCGTCTCGGCCTACCCGCTGTACAACTACATGATGGCCCGGCGCTGGCATCGCGCCGACCCCGCGCGTCCGCGCCTGATCACCGTCGTCACCGATTCCATCTCCGTCAACCGGGCCTGGCATCGCGCGCATTCGGATTGGTACGTCACCCCCAACCAAGCCACCGCCGACGTCATGATCCGCCAGGGCGTGCCCGCCGCGAAGGTCCTTCCGTACGGCTTCCCGGTCTCCTCCCGCCTCGCTCCGCGCTCCTCGGCGAAGGCCGGCGAACGCCCGCGCGTGCTCTTGATGCTCAATCCCGGGAAGCGCGACGCCGTCGAGCTCGCCACGGCGCTTTCGACGCTCGGCCTCGAACTGACCATCACCGTGGGCAAGGACGCCTCCTTCAAGGAAGCCGTCGAGCGTGCCGTCGAAGGCCGCGCCGAGGTGCTCGGCTGGACGGACCGCATCCCGTCGCTCATGCTCTCGAGCCATCTCGTCGTCAGCAAGGCCGGCGGCGCGACCACGCACGAGTGCGTCGCGGCCGGCGTGCCGATGATCATCACGCAGGTCATCCCCGGCCAGGAAGCGGGCAACGGTCGCCTCATTGCGGAGCATGGCGCCGGCGCCTACGGACTGACGCCGGAGTCGGCGCGTAAGATCATCGCCGGAGCCTTCTCCGGCGACTGGGCTCTCTGGAAGAAGTGGAAAGCCTCGGTCGACGGACTCGGCGACGCCGGCGGCGCGGATCGCGTGGCGGATCTCGTCGAACGCGAAGCGGCGGTTAAGAGGTAGGGATGCGATGACATCGCATCCGCCTGTCTCGAGGTAGGGGCAGCACCGCGTGCTGCCCTAGGTGTATACATTCTCAGGTGGCAGGTGGCGGCCCCGGGTGGCAGGTGGCGGGAAGAGGCGATGGAGAACCCAAAAGGAAACCGGAGACCGGATGATTGGCTGGGGGCATCAAAGCCGCAGCATTATATCCGGTTTCCGGTCTCCCTTTGTCTTTCCGTGAACGGACGCGATGTCATCGCGTCCCTACCTGCTCATCCTCTCGCTTCTAAATACGCCTTTACCTCGCCGGCGAGTTTGGCGCTGAGGCCGGCGACCTCGGCGATCTCCGCGGCGGTGGCCTTACGCAGTTTTTGGATGCTTCCGAAGTGCTCCAGCAGGGCGTCTTTGCGTTTCGGCCCGAGGCCGGGCATCTCGTCGAGCAGCGATTCGCGCAGCTTGCGGCTGCGGAGCTCGGCGTTGAAGTCGTTGGCGAAGCGGTGGGCCTCGTCGCGGATGCGCATGAGCAGCGCCAGCCCGACGTCGTGACGCGGCAGCTTCAGTTCGCGGCCGTCGGGGAAGACGATCGTCTCTTCGCGCTTGGCGAGGCCGATGAGCGGGGGCGGGGCGAGGTCGTGTTCCTTGAACGCCGTGAGCGCGGCGCCGACCTGACCGAGGCCGCCGTCGATGATGACGAGCTCGGGGAAGGCGCGGTGCTCTTCGTGCAGGCGCGTGTAGCGTCGGCCGACCACTTCCTGCATCGAACGGAAGTCGTCGTTGCCTTCGAAGGACTTGATCTTGAAGCGGCGGTAGCCGGACTTGTCGGCCTGGCCGTCGACGAAGCGCACCATCGACGCGACGGCGAGCGTGCCGGAGATGTGCGAGATATCGAAGCACTCCGCCGTGGCGGGCGGACGCTCTAGGCCGAGGGCCGCGGCGAGCGAGGTCAGGGCGCCGGCTTCGTCGCGACGGGGCAGGGGGTTCTCGCGGAGGAAGCGACGGGATTTCTCCGTCGTGCGCTTCAACGCGTCGAGCAGGTCGCGCAGGCTCGCGGCTTTCTCGTAGTCGCGCTCCGCGGCGGCCTTGCGCATGTCGGCTTCGACCTGCTCGCCCCAGCTCTCGACCTTGCCCTCGAGGAACGCGCAGGCCTCGGTCACGCGCGCGGCGTATTCCTCGGCCGTGATCACGTTGCCGTGCTTCTGGATCTCGGCGCGGGCGTCGTCGTAAAGTTTCCACGTCCCGTCGGGCTGGGCGACCGGGTTGCTGTCGGCGAGGAGGATGCCGAACTTCTTCCGCATCTCGTTGAGCGTGCGGCGGACGGCCTGCTGGTGGGGGAAGGGGCCGAAATAACGGCAGGCGTCGGTCGTGCGGGCGCGGACGATGCGGAAGCGGGGCAGGGGGTCGGCGAGGTCGACCCGGACCTGGGGGAACTGCTTGTCGTCGCGGAAGAGGATGTTCCAGCGGGGACGCCAGCGTTTGATCAGCTTGCCTTCCAGGAGCAGGGCCTCGGTCTCGGACCGGACCTCGTGCCATTCCATGTCGGCCACCGTGTCCATCATCGCGGCCACCTTGGGGGTCATCCGCTGCCGGGGGACGAAATAGGACGCCAGGCGCTTCTTGAGGTCCTTGGCCTTGCCCACGTAGACGACCAAGCCCGCGGCGTCCTTCATCAGATAGACGCCCGGGGTATGGGGGGCACGCCGGGCCTTGGCCTTGGGCGAAAGTTCTTCCCGGTCGGTTTGCATTTTAGGCCTTAGGTCCTTATCCTGCTTAGACGCCCCGTTTCCGCAAATGCTTTCCTGTAACAGCCGACCTCGCCAGGTCCTCGTCATCAACGTGGGCGACGAGCTCCTCGACGGCCTCCGTGAGAACGGCCACCTCCTCTGGCTTGGCGAGCATCTCGCCCGCCGTGGCCTCCCCATCACCCGCTCCCTCGTCGTCCGGGACGACGCCAGCGAGATCGCCCGCGCCGTCGGCGAAGCCTGGGGCGCCTACGACCTCATCGTCACCACCGGCGGCATCGGACCGACCTCCGACGACCATACGCGTGAGGCCGTCGCCGGCGCGCTCGGACTTTCCCTCACGCACGTGCCCGCCGCCGAGCAGTCCCTGCGTGAGCGTTTCAAGATGATCGGCCGCAAGGTCGCCGCCGCCGACCTCAGCCAGTGTTACGTCCCGGCCGGCGCCGAGTCCCTGCCCAATCCGCGCGGCACCGCGCCCGGCGTCTTCCTGTATCGCAACGACCGCGCTCTCGTGATGCTCCCTGGTCCTTCGCTCGAGCTCCGCCCGATGTTCGAAGAAGAAGTCGTGCCGCGTCTCCGTCAGGTCGGGTGCGCTTGCCAAGGCGAAGCCTACGTGCAGGTGCGCACCTTCGGTATCGGCGCCGTCCCGCTCGAGGCGATCGTGCGTCCGCTGATCGCCCCGGGCATGGCCCTCACTTTCGGCACGCACACCGGCGTGGTCGACGCCCGTATCTCCTCCGCCGGCGGCGGCGCGACGGCCGACCAGCTGTGCGAAGTCGCCCGCAGGATCCGTGACGCGGTCGGCGAAGATTTCGTCGCCACCGGCCACGCCTGTCTCGCCACGCTCGTCGTCGAGCAGCTGCGCAGCCTCGAGAAGACCGTCGCGCTGGCCGAGTCCTGCACCGGCGGCCTCCTCGCCAACGCCTTCACCGACGTCCCCGGCGCCTCCAAGGTCTTCGCCGGCTCGGCCGTCTGCTACGCCAACGACGCCAAGGTGAACCTCCTCGGCGTGCCCGACTGCCTCATCGCCCAGCATGGCGCCGTCTCCGCCGAGTGCGCCGCCGCCATGGCGACGGGCGCCATCGAGAAGTTCGGCTCCGACTACGCGATCGCGGTGACCGGCTACGCCGGACCCGGCGGCGGTACCGACGCCGACCCGGTCGGCACCGTGTATTTCGGTTATGCCTCCCCGACGGGCGTCTGGTCCCAGCGCGTGGCCCTGCCTGGCGACCGCCGCCAGATCAAGCAGCGCGCCGTGAACACCGCCCTCGATTTCATGCGCCGGAAACTGAACAAGTACCGCGTCGAGGACCTGATTCACGGGGCTTGACGGCAGGAAGCGAGGGCCCGAGGTCGGAGGACCAGAGGGCCGGGTGGCGTGAAAGCATTTTCGGGTCCTAGATCTCGGCAATCGGGTGTCTGGTTCAGGTGCTCTGATTCGGGCGCAGTTCCCGGGTCCGTACCCGTACCTGATAGCCCGTACCCGATACCAGAGGGCCGAGACTTTACCCAATCGCTAATCGTAGAAACCTG
>JAUMEU010000213.1:0-12146 GCA_032120295.1 Opitutales bacterium
TGGCTTGTCGCCGCCTACGTCGGCCCGCAGACGGACCGCGCGACTTTGATCTCCTTCTGTCAGAAGGTGAAGCCTGCCGGTCCGGGTTGGACGGACGTCCGCGCCGAAGCCGGCGTGACCGATGCCGAGATCGCGCAGGAGAATCGCGTCGGTTCGGCGTTCGTCGGCTGGATCGCCGGCTGCGCGCTTATCTGGGGTTCACTTTTCGCCATCGGTAATTTCCTGTATGCCTCCGGAGACCCCCAGCGCCTGACCATGGCCTGGATCCTCACCGCCGTCACCGTCGTCAGCGGTTATGTCCTGCTCAAGGTCACGAGGGAGATGTGGGCGGACAGCACGGCGGCGGAGGGAAGGGGTAACTGAAGGTAGGGACAGCACCACGTGCTGTCCTAAGTGCAAAGGTGCAAACCGGCCTACGGCCTGTGCAAAGGTGCAAAAGTGGATGCAAATTACAGGTGGCGGGTGGCAGCCTCGGGTGGCAGGTGGCGGGAGCTTTGAACTCAAAGGGAGACCGGAGACCGGATGATTGGCTGGGGTAGGGATGCGATGACATCGCATCCGTTTGTATCGGGGTAGGGTCAGCACTGCGTGCTGACCTAGGTCGGCATCGGGTAGGGTTGAGCGGCTCGCTCAACCGCGGCTGACCGGGTCGGTCAGCTCTACCTCGAACCAAGGGTGGGGCGTGGCTTTACCGCGCCCTCTTGATTCGTCAGGATGGCACGATGAATCGTGCCCCTACCAAGGTTCGCCCTGCGGCGAACGGCTGACCGGGTCGGTCAGCCCTACCACGAGACAGCTAAGACAGCACGTGGTGCTGTCCCTACCTCATAATCTTACTCAAAACTAAACTCGCCGGCGGTGGATTCGGCAGGTGGAGGGTCGCCGGCGAGGATGGTGCGGACGAAGAGGTCGCGGTGTTCGGCGCAGGGGCCGTGGGCGCGCAGGGCTTCGACGTGTTCCGGCGTGCCATAGCCCTTGTGCGTCGCGAAACCGTATTGCGGGTAGCGGGCGTCCATCTCGACGAGCATCCGGTCGCGTTCGACCTTCGCGACGATGGAGGCGAGCGCGATGGCGAGGCTCTTGCCGTCGCCGCCTTTGACCGACTCGTGCGCCCAGGCGAAGGGGCGCAGCGGGAGGCCGTCGACGAGCACCAGGAAGGTGCGCGCGTCGGTCCGGCCGAAGAGTTCACCTTCGGTGCCGGCGGCGGCGAAGAGCGGGGCCATGTGGCCCATAGCCAGTTTGGCGATGCAGCGGGCCATCGCGAGACGCGTGGCCCCGAGGATATTGTGCGCCGAGATCTCCAGCACCGAGCCCGCCGCCCAGGCGGTCTTGAGCTTCCCTTCCGCTTCCATCTTCGCGATCGCCTCGCGGAGCTCGGCGCGTTTCTCCGCCGTCAGCTTCTTCGAGTCATTGGCGCCGGACAGTTTACGCAGCCACGCCGGCTCGCCGTAGAAACCTGCGTCGAGCAGCACCGCCGCGGCGATCACCGGGCCGCAGAGCGAACCACGTCCCGCCTCGTCGACGCCCGCGATGCCCGGGCGGTCGGCGCCCTTCTTGCGGTCGAATGACGCCAGCGAGGCCACGGCTTATTCCGCTTTCTTGCGGCGGACGAACGGCTTGGATGCCGGGGGCTCGAGCCCGCGGACCTCGTAGGCCGTCTTGAAGTGGAGCTTGGCGAAGTTGACCAGGATCGCCGGGCCGAGGCGGCCCACGAGTTCGATGCCGGCGTTCTTGGCTTCGGAGCCGGAGCCCTTGGGCAGCTCGACGCCTCCGTCTTGGGAGAGTCGGTCAAGCTCGCGCACGAACGCGGCGCGGGCGACGATCGAGGCCGCCGCAACGACGGGGTCGGATTCGGCCTTGGTGCGCATGCGCAGGTCGAACTCGACGCCCTTGCGGGCGAGTTCCTTCTGCACGAGCGGTTCTTCGGAGAATTGGTCGAGCAGGCCCCACTTCGGGCGACGCTGGTGCTGTAGTTCGAAATCCTTGAGGGCCTCTTCGCACGACGTCGCGTGCATCCAGCCCAGCAGGCGGTTGAGGTTCTTGCCGAAGCGCGAGTGCAGCTCGTTATACTTCGCCATGCGCATGAACGTCGTCTTCACCGCCACGCCGGGGGTGGAGCGGATGATGCGGTCGAGCTCGGCGATCTTCGTGTCGGTGAGCTTCTTCGAGTCCTTGATGCCGAGCTCGATCCACTCGCGGGTCATCTCGCCCGTCGCGACGACGCAGGCCGAGACCACCGGGCCGAAGAGGTCGCCCTTGCCGGACTCGTCGAGGCCGGCGTGTTCTTCGAACCACTCCGGATTGTTCTCGGCCTCGTAGCCGAGGACCGCCTCGCCCGTCACGTCGGGCTCCAGCGTGAACTTCACGAAATCTTCGGTGCCCTTGCCCGAGATGACGCACTTGCCGGACTTGTAATGGACGATGTTCAGGTTCTCGCCCTTGAAGGCGAAGGCTGAGTGGTCGACGGGGAAGGACACCCAGCCCTTGGCGACCAGGATCGCGCGGAGCTTCGCGGCCTGGGCCGCGTCGAGCTTCAGCGTGTGCATCGCCACTTTCTTCGGCTCGTCGTCGGAGTCCTGCTTTGCCTTTCGTGCCATGAGTCCCAAGGTCTACCCGAGTTGGCCCACGAATCCAGCCCCATCCATGCCACCCGCCCAGACCACCCGTCCAGACCGCATCCCGGCGATGCGGCGGGCTCTCCTGGCTTGGTTTGGCAGGCATCGCCGGACCATGCCGTGGCGGGAAGAAGTCTCGGCCTACCGCACCGTGGTCTCGGAACTGATGTGCCAGCAGACCCAGATCGCGACCGTCATCCCGTATTTCGAACGCTGGACCGCCAAGTGGCCGGACTTCAAGGAGCTCGCCCAAGCCGAAGAAGCCGAAGTCATGGCCCTATGGGCCGGGCTTGGTTACTACTCACGGGCCCGCAATCTACTCGCCTTGGCTCGTCAGGTGGCGGCCTTGCCGCGTCCGCCCCGTAGCGCCGCCGAGTGGCGTGAATTCAAAGGCGTCGGTCCGTACACCGCTGCCGCCATCGCCAGCATCGCCTTCGACGAGCCCGTCGCGGTCGTCGACGGCAATGTCGTCCGTGTGCTCGCCCGGCTTGACGGCGTGCGGGCCAAGCTCCGTGACGCCTCTTCGGCGGCCAAGCTCTTCACCGATCGCGCCGACGAACTCGTCGACCCGAAGAACCCCGGCGACTTCAACCAGGCCATGATGGAGCTGGGCGCCACCGTCTGCCGCAAGGGCGTGCCAGATTGCGCCAAGTGTCCCTTGGCCGCGTGGTGCGACGCCAAGGCCAAGGGCGACGCCGCCACGCTGCCTCGATTCGTCTCCAAGGAGCGCAAGGAAGCCGCCGTGGACCGGGCGCTGGTCCTGCGCGCCGGCAAGGTCCTGTTACGTCGTAATCCGCCCGCGGCCAAGCGGCTCGCCGGCATGGCGGAGATCGCGAGCGTATCTTCCCTCGGCCTCTCGGCGGACGGCGAGCCGGCGCTCGTGCGCCGTCGCACCATCGGCACCGTCACCTACGAAGAGAAACTTTACGCGTTCGAACCTAAGGCCGCGGATCTGCGTCGCTGGGCTAAGGATGCGGAGCTCGAGTGGGTGGACGCAAAGGGATTGGATGCGGCGGCGCTGAGCGGGCCGCACCGCCGTTGGCTCGGCGAGTGGCTTAGTCGAGACGGTCGGAAAGCGCGCGGCAGACGGCCTTGAGGGTCGCGACGCGGGCGTGGCGTTTATCGTCGGCCGAGACGACCACCCAGGGCGCGTGCGGCGTATCCGTGCGGGCGATCATGTCCTCGGCCGCGCGCAGGTTGGCGTCCCACTTCTTGCGGTTACGGTAATCTTCCGCCGTCATCTTGTGCCGCTTGTGCGGAGAATGTTCGCGGGCCTGGAAGCGGCGCAGCTGTTCTTCCTTCGAGATGTTGATCCAGACCTTGAGCACCACCATGCCGGACTCGGCCAGGCGGGCTTCGAAATCGTTGATCTCCGCGTAGGCGCGGGCCCACTCGGCGTCCGCCGCGAAGCCCTCCACGCGTTCGACCATCACGCGGCCGAACCAGGAGCGATCGAAGACCGCGAGGTGGCCGGGCGCGGGCACCTTGTTCCAGAACCGCCAGAGGTAGTGACGGGCCTTTTCCTCGGGCGTCGGCGCGGGCGTCGGCGAGACCTGATAGTGGCCGGCGTCGAGGAGGCCGCAGAGGCGACGGATCGCGCCGCCCTTGCCGGCGGCGTCGGGGCCTTCGAGCGCGACCACCGTCGAGAGACCCTGCTGGTGGGCGAGACGCGTCAGGCGTCCCAGGCGGACCTGCAGCTTGGCCATCTGCTGGCTGTAGGCTTTCTTGTCCAGAGTCGGGTGCGGAGCGGCGCTTTCGAGCAGGCCGCGGGGACGCGAGCTGGGCTTCTTGGCCTTGACGGCGGCGCGACGACGGGAGGCTTGTCCGAGCTGGTCGGCGATGGCGAGGCCGGCGTGCAGGTCGCGGAGTTTCGTCTCGGCTCCGCCGATGACGACTTTCCAGGGAAGGTTCTTGCCGCTGCCTTGGGAGCGGAGCTCGCGGGCGAGGGCGAGATGGCTCTTCTTGGCGAGCAGCAGGTCGTCGGGGCTGACGATCCAGCCTTCGGCGTCGGTGTCTTCCGCTTCGCGGAGGCGTTGGCGCAGGGACTTCTCCGGCGTCTCGAGCCAGACCTTCACGACCGACGTACCATCGGCCGCGAGCATCTCCTCGAACGCACGCAGGGACTTCAGGCGGGCCCGCAGGGGTTCGCCGGATAGCTGATCACGAGCGGCTTCGAGGGTCGTGCGCGTGAGCCAGTCGCCGACCACGATGGTCACGCGGCCTTTGGCCGGGACGTCCTGCCAATAGGGCCAGAGGAACGGGCGGCCCTCGGCGGAAGCGCCGACCGGCGCGCAGACGCGCACCGTGCGGGCGTCGAGCCATTCCGTGAGCTGGTTGGCCAGTTCGGAGGCCGCGAGGCGGTCATTGCCACCGAGGACGATGATCGCGCCGTGCGGCTTCGCCACCAGGCGGCGCTGGGCGGCCAGGAGGCGGAGGTGGAGGGCGGAGCGGGATCGCTCGAGGACGCTGCGGGTGGCCATCGGAGGGGACTATGCAGAGCCGTTTCGCCGATGGGAAGCGCGATTCGGTGACGGTCCCGTGACGGGCTCAGCCCAGCAGCCCGGCGATGTCGGCCACGTAGACCTGGCGGCCGCCGGCGTGGGCCGAGTCGAAGCAGAACTGGCGACCACTACGGCTCGCGGAAGGATGCGTGTCGCAGCGCCATTCCTTGCCGACGATGTCGACGGGCGACGGGAACGCGCCCACCTCGGTCCGTCGGTCCGTCGGGATGTGGTAGAGGTACGGACGCTGCAGCTTCTCGGGGCCCTGCGGGTAGGTGTCGTTGAGCACCCAATCGTTATTCGTGTTCGGCAGGTAGGTGTTGTGGCCGTTGTTCGGCATCTTCTCTTTGCCCACGACCGTGACCTCGTCGGTGAGATCTTTGTAGACGTAGAAACGCTCGCCGTGCGACGGGTGCCAGGCCCAGGCGAAGATATGCTGCGGGTCGCGCCAGACGAAGTGCGACGTGCCGCCGTTGGGGTCCATCACGTGGACCTTGCCGCCATCGACGGATATCGTCAGCGCGCGCGTGCGGAAGGCGGCCTTGTCGCCGGGGTTGCGCCAGCGGTGGAGGAAGAAGAGGCGCGTGCCGTCGGTGTTACAGAGCAGGTGATTGAACCAATGGACCGCGCCTGGCTTGAAGGCGAAGTTCGCCGGGCCGGTGAAAGGGATTTTCGCCGCCTCGGCGAGCGAGAAGAGGAGACGTTGCTTCCCCGTAGCCATGTCCATGCGCCAGATACCGACGTCATCAGGGGCAGGCTTGAGTTTCCAGATATCGCGTTCCGCGCCCGTGGCGTAGCCGTAGCCCGGGCGCGTGACGTCGAGGCGGCCGAAGTCCGGCGCAAAGGCCGTCTTGCCGTCGGGGCTTAGCGTGTAGAAGGGGTGAGGCAGGGTGCGCGTGCGGCCGGACTTCACGTCGAGGACGCGCGTGACGAATTGGCCGCCCTCGCGGTCGTTCCAAGCCACGTCACGGTCCGAGCCGGGGACCCATTGGAGCATGCAGCCTTGCTGCCAGTTCCAGGCGTTGGAGCCGCCGAGGTCGATCCAGCGGTCGCCGTCCTGCGTGTCGACCATCCCGACGCGGATGGAGTCGGCCGTCGTCGGCGAGCGTCCTTCGAAGTCGACCTCGTTGGCGAGCACGAAGCGGTCATCGGCGGAGAACAGGAACTTATCGTAGTAACCGCGCCAGTGGAACTTCGGCCCGCGCGTGATCGGGCGGATGCGGGCGGACGCCGGCGTGGTCGCGCAGCCGGCGAGGGCGCCGAGCGAGGCGAGGGCGGAGAATTTCAGGAAATCGCGGCGAGGAAGCATGGGGAGATAAGGGGTAGGGGCAGGGGCAGGGGTAGGGACAGCACCACGTGCTGTCCTAAGTGCAAAAGTGCAAATCGGCCTATGGCCTGTGCAAAGGTGCAAATGTGGAAGGCAAGGCGAGGGGCTGCATGGAGGACTGCATTGAGCGCTGAATGGATGATGCAAGCTTCAGGAGGCAGGAATGAATTAGGTAGGGCGGTGATTGCTATCGCCGCCGTATGTCTTGAGGTAGGGTTGAGCGCCCTCGCTCAACCGCGGCTGACCAAGGGTGGTCAGCCCTACCTAGCTCAAAATCAAAGGGAGACCGGAAGCCTGTAGCCATTGATTCGGGTGTCGGGAGTTTTCCGCGCTCAGCGCGAGGGGTCTTCTTCGTCGTCGGCCGGGGGCAGGATACCCTTGAGCATCGCATCGAGGGTCTTCTGGAGGGCGGCCTTCATCTCGCCGGGTTCGGCCTTATCGACGGACTTGATCTGCAGGCGGATGGCTTCCTCCTTCTTGCCTTGGAGCCAGCGGAGGCGTGCGAGGGTGTCGAGCTTGTCGGGGTGTTCTTCACGCGTGAGCTTCACCGACTGCACGGCGCACTTCTCGGCGAGCACGAGGTTGGGCTTCTGCGCGAAGGCCTTCATCGTGAGCAGACGCCAGGCGATCTCGTTGAGCGCTTCCGGATCGTCGAATTCCTCATCGGCGACCTTCTGGAGCTGCGCGTAGAATTTCGTGGGGTCGCCGCGGGCGAGGCCGATCTGGGCTTCGATGGAATCGCGGAGTTCCTGGCCTTCCTGCTTCGGGAGCACGCCGGCGGCGGCGGGCAGGGCTTTCTCGGCGGCGTCCCAGTCGCGGGCGCGCATCGCCTCGGAGAGCGCGTCGAGTTTCGCCTGGGCGGCGGCCATCTCCGGATCGTTCGGAGCGGTGCCAGCGGGGACGGCGGGCTTGCTGAGGCGGCGCTGCGGGATCTTGTCGGCGACCGGCGGGGCGGCGGCGAGAGGCGTGCCGGTGAGGATGTCGCCGAGCATCTCGGCGGTCAGTTGGGCGGGGTGGCCGGTCCAGGCGATCTTACCTTCGGCGACCACGAACGCGTGCGGGATGCCGTTCACTTCGGCGGCTTCGAGCCAGTCCTTGATGAAGGCCTTGCCGCCGAGGGCGACGCGGTAGGATATCTTGCCGCCCTGGGCCTTGAGGAAATCCTTGGCGCGCTGCGCGGAGGCCGCGTCGCGCTCGCTTTCCCAGACGTTGACGCCGATGATGGTGACGCCCTTCTTGCCCATCTTGCGGTGTAGTTCGTCGAGGTGCGGGATCGCAGCGACGCAAGGCGGGCACCAGCTCGCCCAGCACTCGAAGACATAGACCTCGCCCTTCTGGAAATCTTTGACCGCCCCGCCTTGGAGCATGGATTCGGGTCGCGTGGCCGGAGCGGGATCGCCGACCTTCAGACCGGCGGCGGAAAGGGTGGTCGTGAGCAGCAGCAGGAGCAAGGCGCGCATAGGGATTACCGTAGGTGAAGGATAAGGGGAGGCAAACCGCCAAATTGAGTATGGAGTATGGAGTATAGGGAGGGGCGGAGGGAGGGCTGAATTGAGGGCTGAATGGATTCAGGGCCATGGCTTGGGCTGGGATTAGGGCTAGACCATTGAGTGGTAGGGTCGGGACCGCGTCACGACATAGCTTTTCACGTGGCGGGTGGCGGCCCCGGGTGGCAGGTGGCGGGAAGGATTATCTCAAACGGAGACCGGAAAACGGATGGTTGGCTGGGGTGCCTTGAGGTAGGGACGCGTCGGCGACGCGACCGTGTATTCTTCTAAGGTCGCGATACCGTCGCGCCCTTACCTCGAGACAGCTATGTCGTGACGCGGTCCCGACCCTACCCCAAGGCAACGAGGCCAGCACTGAAACAAAAAACCCCGACGGATGCCGGGGTTTTGGTGGCGACCGGCGGGGTGACTTATTTCTTAACCGGGGCGGCGGGGGCGGCGGCCTTGGCTTCTTCGATGAAGCCGCGGATCTTTTCGGGATCGAGGGACATCGGGTGGCCGATGTAGGCGATCTTGCCGCCGGCGACCACGAAGCTGCACGGGATGCCGTCCTGGCCGGCGGCGTCCATCCAGGCCTTGCCCATCGAGCCGTTGGTATCCTTGGCGACGGTGTATTCCATCTTCTTGGTGTTCTTGCGGACATACGCGTCGGCGGCCTCGACGCCGGTGTTGACGTGAATGCTGATCACCTGCACGCCGTCGGGCTTGAGCTTAGCCTGCAGTTCGGTGAGGTGCGGGATGGAGGCGACGCAAGGCGGGCACCAGGTCGCCCAGAATTCGACCACGTAGGTCTTCTTCGGGTCGAGCGTCGAGACGCGGTCGCCCTTGATCCAGCCGGACGGAAGTTTCGTCGGAGCTTTGTCACCGACGTTGAGCGTCGGTCCTTTCGGCGCGGCGAAGCCAAGGGTGGCCAGGAGCAGGAGGAGGAGGGCGGGGAGGCGCATGGGAGGAGATTGAGGGGGAGAGGGGTGGGAGGCAAGAGGGCGGATGGCAGATGACGGAGGACTGAGTTGATGACTGAATAGAGGGCTGAATGGAGCACAGAGTGGAGGGCAGAGTGGAGGTCTGAATGGAAATGAGGTAAAAAAGGTAAGGGTAGCAACGCGTGCTGTCCTGGGTGCAAATGTGAGAGTATTGAGTATGGAGTATCGAGTATAGGGAGAGGCAGGATTCAAAGGGGGCGCCATGGGGGAGCCGGATGATTGGCTGGGGTGCCTCGAGGCGGTTTTCCATCCGCCGACAGCTTGGGTTTTATTCAGGGGCAACACTGCTTGCAAAAGTGCAAATCGGCCTACGGCCTGTGCAAAGGTGCAAAAGTGGATACAAACTTCGGGTGGCAGGTGGGGTGGCGCTCAAGGGGAGACCGGGAGCCGGGAGGATGCTGGGGGGATTTATCACCTCAGGTGACGGGTGACGGCCAGCGGGGCATCGGCGTTTCGGGGGTCGGCTTTTCAGCCATCGGCCATCGGCTTCAGGTCTCCGCGGCTGATTCCCGAACGGCTGGAGCCTGAACTCCCGGCCCCCGTGCCCGTCACCTGTCACCCGGAATTACACCCCCAGCCAATCATCCGGTCTCCGGTTTCCCTTTGAGTTTATAGATATAAACAAAAAACCCCGACGTGGTCGGGGTTGTGAGGGTCTGGGTTTCAGTTCAGGCCTTCGCCGCGTTGAACTTCGCGCGGATGGCTTCGACGACGGCCGGGTCGGCCAGGGTCGAGACATTACCGAGTTCGCGGCCTTCGGAGATGTCGCGCAGGAGGCGGCGCATGATCTTACCGGAGCGGGTCTTGGGGAGATCAGGCACGAACACGATGCGTTCCGGACGGGCGAACTTGCCGATCTTCGCGTCGACCATCCCGTTGAGCTTCTTGGCGAGCTCGGCTTCGTTGACCGTCTGGGCGGCGGCGGACTTCAGGATGACGAAGGCCATGAGGCCCTGGCCCTTGAGGTCGTGCTTCACGCCGATGACGGCGGACTCAGCGACCGCGGCATCCTCGATGAAGATCGCTTCCAGTTCGGCCGTGCCGATGCGGTGGCCCGAGACATTGACCACGTCGTCGACGCGTCCGGTGATCCAGAGGTAGCCGTCCTTGTCGCGGATGGCGCCGTCGCCCGGGAAGTAATATTTACCACCCCAGCGGTTCCAGTAAGTATCCACGTAGCGCTGTTCGTCGCCGAAGATGCCCTGCGTGATGCCGGGCCAGGGCTTGCGGATGGCGAGGATGCCGTGGTCGGTCTCGTTGCCGTGCTCGTCGAGGACGGCGGCGTCGACGCCGAAGAAAGGCAGCGTGGCCGAGCCGGGCTTGGTGGGCGTGCAGCCAGGCATCGGGGTGATCATGTGGCCGCCGGTCTCGGTCTGCCACCACGTGTCGACGATCGGGCAGCGCTCGGCGCCGATGTTGCGGTGATACCAGAGCCAGGCTTCCGGATTGATCGGTTCACCGACGGAGCCGAGTAGGCGGAGGGAAGACAAGTCATGCTTCTTCACCCACTCGTCGCCCCATTTCATGAAGGCGCGGATGGCGGTCGGGGCCGTGTAGAAGACCGTGACCTTATGGTCCTGGACGATCTTCCAGAAGCGGCCGAAGTCAGGCGCGTCGGGCGCGCCTTCATACATCAGCACTGAAGCGCCGTTGAGGAGCGGGCCGTAGACCACGTAGGTATGGCCCGTGACCCAGCCCACGTCGGCCGTGCACCAGAAGAGATCGTCGCCGCGGAGGTCGAAGACATACTTGTTGGTCGAGTAGGCGTGGACCATGTAGCCGCCCACGCTGTGCATGATGCCCTTCGGCTTGCCGGTGGAGCCGGAAGTGTAGAGCAGGAAGAGCATCTCGTTGGCCTCCTGCTGGACCGCTTCGCACTGGTCGGTGACCTGGGCGGCGGCCTCGTGATACCAGACGTCACGGCCGGCCTGCATGGCGCAGCCCGCGTCGGGCTTGCCCGGGTGGCGCTGGAGCACGAGCACGTGGGCGCAGGTCGGGCAATCTTTCACGGCCTCGTCGACCGTCTGCTTGAGCGGCAGGAACTTCCCACGGCGGTAGCCGCCGTCCATCGTGATGACCGCCTTCGACTTCGCGTCGTTGACGCGGTCGCGGATGGATTCGGCCGAGAAGCCGCCGAACACGACGGAGTGGACGATGCCCAGGCGGGCGCAGGCCAGGACGGCCATCGCGAGCTCGGGGACCATCGGCATGTAGATCGCGACCGTGTCGCCGCGCTTCAGGCCCATGCCCTTGAGCACGTTCGAGAATCGGCTGACTTCGGAGAGCAGCTGGCGGTAGGTGATGCGGCGGACCTCGGCGGCCTTGCCGTCAGCGGTGGGCTCGCCTTCGTAGACGATCGCGACCTTGTCGCCGAGGCCCTTGGCGACCTGCGCGTCGAGGCAGTTGTAAGCGACGTTCGTCTTGCCGTCCACGAACCAGCGGAAGAACGGCTTCTTGGATTCATCGACCACCTTCGTCCACGGCTGGAACCAGGTCAGCTCCTTGGCTTCGTCGGCCCAGAAGCCATCGGGGTCCTTGATCGAGCGATCGTAGAGGGTGGTGTAGCCATCCATACCCTTGACGCGGGCTTGGGCGACGAAGGCGGCGCTCGGCGGGAAGACCTGTTCGTTGGAGCCGAAGCCTTCGGCGCTGGCCTGCTTGACGTCGTTGATTTCGTCAGAGGCATCGGAGGAGTGGGGAGTGTCGGTCATATTATTTACGTTTAGAGCGCAGGATAAGGTAGATGGCGAACGCCACCAACAGTGCGAGGGCCAGGACAAGCCAAGGCGAGTCGGTGATGTCGGGTTGGAGGGCGGAGAATGCCGCTAAAGGGGCCATGGGGTGATGGGGCGTGGATAAGAACCCCGGAGGCCGCTCGGGGGCAACTAAAACGGAACGGGGTACCCTTTTTTGACCCCACTGGGGGCCCAAGGTTGCCTAAAGTTCGGCCAGCAGTTCCGCGAACCCGTCGATGATCCGCGGACCCAGCCCCTCGAGGCGGGCCCGGTGTTGGTGGCCGTGGGCGGTCAGCACGCAGTCGACCCCCATGGCGGCGGCCGCTTCGGCGTCGTGGGCCGTATCCCCGAAATAGATCACGTCCTCCGGGCGTACGTCCAGGTCGGCCAGGTGCCGCCGGGCGCGGTCCTCCTTGCTGCCGGCATGGATATCGTCGCCGCCGCAGGCCTTGCGGAAGCGGCCGTCGAGCCGGTAGT
>JAUMEU010000214.1:0-3337 GCA_032120295.1 Opitutales bacterium
CGAGCATGACGAATACGGCCATCGCTGAGGCCTTCGCTCACCTGCTGCCTGAATCCGCCAAGTCCGGACTCCTCGGCTCCGCCATCTGCCGCTCGCAGGCCGACTGGCTGGTCGGCATGAACGGCAGTCGCTATGGCACCATCCGCATCGGCGGCGCCAAGCGCGACGTCTTCTCCGTCGGCCGCGTCCAGACCCCGACCCTCATGCTCCTGGTGAAGCGCGAGTTCGAGATCCGTAATTTCGTCCCGAAGACCTTCTGGAAGATCGAAGGCGATTTCGGCGTCACCCAAGGCGGTTACCGTGGCGCCGCCCAGGTCCCCGGCGTGACTGACCGCAAGGAAGCGGAACGCTTCTATGACGAAGCCCAGGCCCGTGAGGTCGCCGAGGAGTCGCTGAAACTCGGCGTCGGCGTCGTCTCCGACGAACGCAAGCCCAAGAAGGAAAGCGCCCCGCGCCTCTTCGACCTCACGACCCTCCAGCGCGAAGGCAACCGTCGCTTCGGCTTCTCGGCCAAGACGACCCTCGGCGTCGCCCAGGCCCTTTACGAGAAGCACAAGGCGCTGACCTACCCGCGAACCGACTCCCAGTATCTCCCCGAGGACTACGTCGCGAACGCCAAGGCCGCCCTGCAGTCGCTCGAAGGCGCCCATCCCTCCGGCGTCTTCGCCAAGGAAGCGCTCCGCGCCGGCTGGGTCGATGCCGCCGGCCGCCGCGTGTTCGACAACAAGAAGGTCAGCGACCACTTCGCCATCGTGCCCACCGGCACGATCCCGCACGGCCTCACGGACGTCGAACAGAAGATCTACGACCTCGTCGTCCGCCGTTTCGTCGGCGTGTTCTTCCCGATGGCCGAATTCGAAGAGACCGTCCGCACCACGATCGTCGGCCCGCATCATTTCCGTACCACGGGCAAAGTGCTCGTCGTCGCCGGTTGGCGCTCCGTCTGGGGCCAGGAAGCCGAAGCCGAGGAAGACAAGGACAAGGAAGGCGCCGCCAGCCTCCCCGCCCTCGTCGCCGCCGACGGTTCGCCCGCCCGGGCCCAGGTCCGCGGCGTCGACGTCAAGGAAGACGCCACCAAGCCGCCGGCCCGCTACAACGAAGCCTCGCTCCTCGGAGCGATGGAAAACGCCGGCAAGCTCGTCGACGACGAAGCCCTCGCCGAGGCGATGAAGGAACGCGGCCTCGGCACCCCCGCCACCCGCGCCGCCACCATCGAAGAACTGCTGGCGAAGACCTACATCGAGCGCCAAGGCAAGGAACTCGTGCCGATGGCCAAGGCCTTTCAGCTCCACCAGTTCCTCACCCAGAAGAGCAAGGGGATGTCCTTCCTCGTCGAGCCCCAGCTGACGGGCGAGTGGGAATACAAGCTCAAGCAGATCGAACACGGGCATCTCACGGCCGAAGCGTTCATCCATGAGATCAAGGCGCAAGTCCGCGAGATGCTCGCCGGAGCGACCGATGCGGCTCCGTCCTCGGAGCTGAGCCCGAAGGTCCTTTCGCCGACGGACGGCCAGGCGCTCCTCACCGACGGTGAGAAGTATTTCTCCCAGGACAAGGTCGGCACCACGGACCGGCCGAAGATGACCATCTACGCCGAGATGAACGGCCACCGGATCACGCCCGCCGAAGTCTCCGAACTCGTCGAGAAGCGTCGCATCGGTCCGTTCTCCGACTTCCGTTCGATGAAGTCGGGCAAGAATTTCACAGGCTACATCGACCTCGTCGACCCCGACACCATCAAGCCTCGCGGCGCCGAAGAGAAACCCGAGGCCACCCCGGCCACCGAAGGCGAAGAGGCCGCGCCGGCCAAGGCCCCGCGCAAGACCAAGCCCAAGGCCCCCAGCGGCAAACTGAAGGCCGTCCTCTATTTCCCGCCGCGCGAAGGCGCCGACGGAAATCCCGACTCTTTCGATGCCGACTGGCCGGTGCTCGGCCCCTGCCCCGTCAGCGGCCTCCCCGTGCAGCACACCCCGACCGCCGGTTACCGCGTCTGCCCGCACAAAGCGCAGGAAGCCGGTGCCAAGAAGACTTTCAGTCTGAACTTCGAGATGCTCAAGTGCCCGCTTTCGGCGGACGACGTCCGTCGTCTGCTCAACGAGGGCAAGACCGGCCTCAAGAAGTTCGTCTCCAATCGCACCAAGCGGACGTTCGAAGCCTTCCTCGTGGCCGACAAGGCCAAGGGATGGTGGTTCGAATTCCCGCCCCGCAAGCCGCGGGCCGCCAAGGGCGCGCCTGCGGAGAAAAAGTCCGACGAGCCGTTCTGATCAGCGCTCCCAGACCTGTCGAGGAATCCGCAATCCGGGCTTCACGCCCAGCACTTCCTCCATCGTGCGTAGACGCTGCAGGTCGTCAGGGAAACCGTCTTCCTTCGGCAGCATGCGCGTCAGCCAGTACTGCCGAAGCCATCGATAGGCTTCCTCTCTCCGTCCATCCTCCCAGAGCGTCTGCGCGCAGATACGTGCGGCGTACCAGGGCGCGTCGGGGGCTTCGGCCGCGGTCTGATAGTAGGAAGCCGCAAGCCGGTGATCCTTCAGCTTGATCTCGGCGAGCTGGGCGGCGCATAGCAACAAAGGCGTGCTGATCTTGGCGTGACCACGACCCTCTTCCAGGATCTCGATGCCGCGCCGGGCATAGGCCTTGAAGAGCCTGTCCTGAGTCTCGGCCGGCACCTTTGCATAGCCGCCACGCTTGCGGATTTCCCAGTGGGCGAGGTCGAAGCCGACGGCGTAACCGGTGTTCTCCCAGAAGTAGCGCGAGTGCGGATCCAACGCGCAGGCACCCCGCATCAGCGCCTCGCAGCCTGCCCGGTCACGGCGTTCCCAAAGGACATAGCTTCGGATCCAGGTAAGATCTGCCACGACGGTGCGAAGTCCGCCGAGGATGCCGAGTAGCATGCCTTGTCCGAGCGTGGGCTCGAGTTCTTTGCGG
Organism: Opitutales bacterium; assembly: GCA_032120295.1. Classification (GTDB taxonomy): domain Bacteria; phylum Verrucomicrobiota; class Verrucomicrobiia; order Opitutales; family UBA953; genus UBA953. Next base: position 2,929 of record JAUMEU010000214.1, read on the forward strand.
CCGATCTCCGGGATGTGCGGACGGACCCCGCGCCAGGCGAATTCCGCGACGGTCCCCGCTGCGAACAGCGCGACGGACGCGAAGAACCAGGGCGCGAGACGACGCATCAGATCTCCCTCTGCTTGAACAGAAGCGCGCCAAGGAAGACGTAGGCCGCCATGTAGGCGGCGCCGGCCAGGATCACCGCGAGGACGGCGGCCGGCTCCACGCCCGCGGCGCCGAGGACCAAGGCGTCGCCGATATTGAACTGCTGGAGGTTAGGTAACAGCCGGCTCGTGAGCCAGAGCACCGCTTCGTAGGCCGGGGATTCGGAAGGTTTCAGCACGGCGTCCTGCGCGATCCACTGCAGCTGGCCAGCGACCACCGCGAGGGCGCCGACGACCACCGCATACAGGAAAGTCCGGGCGAC
>JAUMEU010000215.1:0-11652 GCA_032120295.1 Opitutales bacterium
CTTCACCCCGGGGGCCCCGTAGGCCGCGATGTCGGGCGACATGTCGTCGGCAATGATCCAGACGATGTTGGGCGGCGGAGACTCGGCCGCGAGCGCGCCAGGCGCACTCGTCCATAGCAGGGCCGCGATGGCGAGCAACCGGATCATTTGGCGGCTTTCAGTTTCGCCAGCAGGAAGTCCGTGGGCGTGGCGTGCTTCGGGTTGGCGAGCCCCCGATAATGCAATTCGGCGGAGACGCCCTTGGTCGCGCAGTGTTCGGCGAGCTTAGCGCCGAAGTTCGCCGTATGTGTCGGGTCCTTCTCGTTCTGGCCGATGGCCGGCGGGCCGCCGAAGGTCATGTAGACAGCGGGGTCGTCGGACGACACCAGCGCATACGGCGAATACTCCGCGATAAGCGGCAGGATGGTTTCCCTTCCGGCGAGGAAATCCGCGAACGTCTTGAAGCCGAAGGCGTGGCCACCGTAGTTGCTGTTGGGCGTCCATTCCTTCATCTGCGCCGGATCGAGGGTCGTCTGCGGTCCGGTCACGGCGGCGCAGGTCAGGCGGGTGGACTCGCGGGCGACCGGATCGGCCGACTTCGGATCGGCGAGGTCGTCGTGGAAGGCCAGCCAGAGGCTGGAGCAGGCTCCGGCCGAACCGCCGGCGGCGCCGACGCGGGTCTTGTCGAGGTTCCACTCGGCGGCCTTGCTGCGCACGAACTGCAGGGCGCGGGCGGCGTCGTGCAGGGGCGCCTTCACGGCGGGCGAGGTGTCGACCGCGGGGTCGCGTTTGATGAGGCGGTAGTTGATGGAGACGACCGAGACGCCGGCCTTGAGCAGGGCGTCGACGTCGGCGAACTTCTCGGCGCGCTCCTTGCTGCCGCCGACCCAGCCGCCGCCGTGGATGATGAAGACGAGGGGCGTCGGTGAGGCGGACTCCGCCTTCCAGAAGTCCAGCACATGGCGTTCGTTGTCGCCATAGCGGACGTTCGCTGCGGTGGGCTTGGGTAGCGTGGCCGAATAAGCGTCGCCCTTGGGGGCAGCGGCCTTGGCCTTCTTGGCCGGGGCCTTCGCCTTGGTCTTGGGGGCATCCTGGGCGCCGAGCACGGCGCCCGCGAGGAGGGTGAGGAGGGTGAGGTATCGCATGGGTAAGGTCTCAGTTGCCGGCGCGGACGAACTCATCCTTTGAGAGGCGTCCATCCTTGTCCTGGTCAAAGCGGATGAAGCGGGCGGGGGCGTCGGCCTGATCGCCCATGTGCGGGATGAATTCGTCCTTCGCGAGGAAGCCGTCTTTATTCTTATCCCAGCTTTCGAAGATCTTCGGGCGGTCGTAGTTCTTCTTGGCCTTGGCGGGTGCTGGCTTAGCCGTGCCCTTGGATTGTCCGTTGGCGATGAACTTATCGCGGGCGGGGCTGGCGGGCAGGGTCTTATTCCAAGCGAGGGCCTTCGCGGTCAGCGTCTTGACGACTTCCGGGTGCTGCGCGGCGACGTCATGGTGTTCGCCCGGGTCCTTGGGGATATCGAAGAGCTGGGCGTTCTTGCCGGCATGGTCGACGAAGAGTTTCCAGTCACCGTCGCGCACGCAGAGGGGCGGGGGTTGGTAGCCGTCCTGCGCTCCTTGGACACCGGAGATCCATTCCCAGTGCAGCGGAGCCCGGCGGGGCGTGGCGGCTCCGCCCAGCCAGAGGGCCGAACGGTCTTCGCCGTCGGCCGTAAGGTTGGCCGGGACTTTGACGCCGGCTAAGGCGGCGATGGTGGGCAAGAAATCGACGCCGCCGACGACCGCGTCTTCCTCCACGCGGCCAGCGGGGACCTTGCCCGGCCAGCGCACGAGTCCGAAGGTGCGGATGCCGCCTTCATGCATGCTACGCTTGCGGGCGCGGAGCGGGCCGGCGCTGCCGACGCCGGCGTTCGCGGCGTTGCCGATGCGGTAGTCTTCGGGCCCGTTGTCGCTGGAGAAGAAGATCAGGGTGTCGTTCGTCAGCCCAAGCTCGTCGAGGGAGTCGAGCAGGCGGCCGATCTGGGTGTCGAGGTCGGTGAGCGAGGCGCAGAAGACCTGCATCTGGGAGCGGAGGTCCTTGGCGTTGGCGTAATACTTGCGGGTCCATTCGCCGAACGCGGGATCGTCGGCCTTGGGCTGGAGTTCCGCGTAGACTGCGAGCTGTTCCGGCGTCGGCTTCAGCGCCGCGTGCGGGACCAGCGTCCACAGGTTGACGTAGAAGGGCTTGTCCTTGTTCGCTTGGGCGAACTTGATCGTCTCGTCGACCATCAGCGCCGTCGAGCGGGCGCGGAAATAGGGCTCCTTGCCTTCGTCGCCGAGCGACGGGCCGCTGGAGTTGACGGTCTTGGAGACGTCGAAGCCGTAGGCCTCGGGCGCGGGCGCGCCGGCGCCGTGACCGAGGTGCCATTTGCCGAAGTGCGCGGTGGCGTAGCCGGCCTGCTTCAGGAGGTCGGGGAGGGTGGTGGCTTCAGGGTCGAGCCAGTTAGGCATCGAACGAGCGGCGTTCTGCGCATGGTCGGCGAAATGCCCATGGATGCCGAAACGGGCCGGGACTTGTCCGGTCATGAACGTGGCGCGGCTGGGCGAGCACACCGTAGCGGCGACGTAGAACTGGCGGAGCCAGGTGCCCTCCTTGGCCAGGCGGTCCAGGTTCGGTGTCTTCACATACGGATGGCCGGCGAACTTGGCGTCACCCCAGCCCTGGTCATCGGTCAGGATGAAGATCACGTTGGGAGGCCGGGCGGCGGCGGTCAGCGTGAGCAGCAGGAGGGTCAGGGTTGTGAGGCGCATGGGGAGATTTTCGGTGGAGGTCGCGGGAAGGCTCAAGGCGTCTTTGCGCCATGCTTCACGAACCATGAGCGGACGGAGTCGTAGACCCGCTCGCGTTGCGTCTGGTCGATGGGGTGGCCTTCGCCTTCGTAGACCGTGCGTTCATTCGGCACGCGGTTCTTGTCGAGGATGCCTTTGAATTCCTCTGATTGCGTGGGCCGGACGGTCGTGTCTGCGCTGCCGTGTAGTAGCAGGAACGGCGTGCGGACCTGTTCCGCCTTGGTGGCGGACGGTGCGGGGTAGCCTTCGCTCCTGCCGATCCCGCTGCCGCTAATCGCCGCCGCCTGCAGGCGTTCGGGCGCGCTCGCGGCCAGTCCGATCGTCACGAATCCGCCCATGCTGTGGCCGTAGGCGAAGACGCGCTTCGCGTTGACCTCCGGCATGCGGCTAAGCAGATCGAGGCACGTCTGGGCCCGCCGGAGGTTTTCATCGCTCGCGCCGAAATCAGCAGCATGCTGGCCGCTGCTCTTTTTCTGCGAACCACCTTTGGTTGCGCCTGATCGCCCCCCAGGGGCGCCGGCCGAATGGGTGTAGGAGGGAGCGATGCAGACGAACCCCCATTTCACCATCTCGCGTGCTTTATTGAGGCCGAAGCTTTCCGCGCTACCGCCGAGTCCATGGCTGATGAGGACCGCAGGGAAGGGCCCTTTACCCTCGGGCTTGAGCAGGACGCCGTTCATCGCGAAATCGCCTTCGCGGTAAGTCCAGCGTTCACCAGTCAGCTTGAATTCACCCGGTGCGGCGACGGCGGTCAGCGTGAGCAGCAGGAGGGTGAGCAGCGTTCTCATCTGGATTCTTGTTGGAAGGGTCTTTTCCGGGCTCGGCTTTACTTCGTCAGCGGTTCGACACGGATGTCGTCAAACCAAGTGGCGAGGGGCTGCGGACTTTTGCCGCCGGGCTGCAGGCCGATGTCGTGCTTCGCCACATCGCCACAGAGCGTGAGGTAGGTGAGCGCCAGTTGGCCGTCGACGATGACCTTCAGTTCCTTGCCACGCAGTTCGAGGACCAGTGAGTGCCAGGCGTCGGCAGCGATCGGGAGCTTCACGGTCTTGGCATAGAAGAACTTCCGGTTCCAAATGCCCTTGGCCTTCAGTTCGTTGGCCTGAGGCGAACCTTTCGGGTGCAAGACGTCGTTGTCCCAGGCGGTGACGGCATCGGTACGGATGTGTACGCCGGCGACGTTGAAGTCTCGCTCCACGACGGGATTCGGGCCGCCGATACTGAGGCCGACCTGGCCCCCGGTGGAAAGCTTGAAGCGGCAGCTCACCCGGATATCGGCCCCGGTGATCGCCCGGCGCAATCCCGGCGGATGCTTCTCTTCCGGGAAGCACTGGCCACGGAGCGCTCCGTCGATGACTTGCCACCATTCCGGCCGCGCGTCCTTACCGCTGACGGTCTTGCCGAGCGGATGCTTGGCGTCGATGCCGGTCGCAAGGAAGCCATAGGGGCGCCAATGCGCAGCGAGCGTTCCCGGGTCGGAAAAGTCGTCAGACCAGGTGGTCGGGGCGGTGCCCGCAGCTTTCAGGGATGCGAGCGGCAGAAGCAGGAGGGCGATGAGACGGCAGGGCATGGGAAGTGGGCGCGGTGTTCTGGGTAACCCCGCTCTGGTCGGACAAGTTGCGTCTCAGGGAAAGTCCTCAGGCCAGGATGCCCTTGATGACGTGGCGCTCCTCGACGCCGGTGAGGCGTTGGTCGAGGCCCTGGAACTTGTAGGTCAATCGACGGTGGTCGACGCCCATGAGGTGGAGGATCGTGGCGTTGAGTTCGCTGAGGTGCACCGGGTCCTTGGTCACGTTGTAACTGAAGTCATCGGTCTCTCCGTAGGAGATGCCCGGCTTCACGCCGGCGCCGGCCATCCACATGGTGAAGCAGCGCGGGTGGTGGTCGCGGCCGTAGTTCGTCTTGGTCAGCGTGCCTTGCGAGTAGACCGTGCGGCCGAATTCGCCGCCCCAGACCACGAGGGTGTCTTCGAGCATGCCGCGCGACTGGAGGTCGAGGAGCAGGCCGGCGCAGGCCTGGTCGGTCTGCTGGCACTGGCGGGCGATATCCTTCGGCAGGTTGCCATGCTGGTCCCAGCCGCGGTGGAGGATCTGCACCACGCGGACGCCGCGTTCGACCATGCGGCGGGCGAGCAGGGCGCTGTGAGCGAAGGTGCCGGATTCCTTTACTTCGGGTCCGTAGAGGTCGAGCGTGGCGGCCGTCTCCTTGGAGAGGTCGGTCAGGTCGGGCACGCTGGCCTGCATGCGGAAGGCCATCTCATATTGAGCCGTGCGGGTGAGCGTCTCGGGGTCGCCGAGTTCGCGGTGGCCGGCGGCGTTGAGCTGGGCGAGGGCGTCGAGCGTGATGCGGCGGTCGCCGGGCTGCACGCCGGGCGGGTTCTGGACATAGAGCACCGGATCTCCGCCGGAACGGAGCGCGACGCCCGTGTGTCGCGTGGGCAGGAAGCCGCTGCTCCACATGCGCGTGAACAGCGCCTGACCGCCGACGCTCTTCGGCGTGAGCACCACGAAAGAAGGGAGGTCATCGCTCTCGCTGCCGAGCCCGTAGCTGATCCAGGAGCCGATGCTCGGCTTGCCGGGGATCTCATTGCCCGTCATCGCGAACGTGCAGGCCGGGTCATGGTTGATGGCGGTCGTGCTGACCGACTTCATCACCGCGAGCATGTCGACCACCTTCGCGGTGTGCGGGAGGAGTTCGCTGATCCAGCGTCCGGACTTGCCGTGCTGGGCGAACTTGAACTGGCTCGGGGCGACCGGGAAGCGGGCCTGACCGGAGGTCATGGTCGTGATACGCTGGCCGTTGCGGATGCTCTCCGGGAGGTCCTTGTCAAAGTGGGCCTCCAGTTGCGGCTTGTAGTCCCAGAGGTCGAGCTGGGAAGGGGCGCCGTTCATGTGCAGGTAGATGATCCGCTTGGCCTTGGGGGCGAAGTGCGGGTAGCCGGCGAGCGGTTTGTGCACCGTATTCGCGGCCTGAGCCTCGCGGGAGAGCAGGCCGGCGAGGGCGACTCCGCCGACGCCGAGTCCGGCGGTGCTCAGGAAGCTGCGACGGTTCAGGAGGCGCAGGTGGTCTTGGATCGGGTCGTTCATCGGTTAAGGGTCTCGTCGAGGTTGAGAAGGAGGCTGGCGGTGAGGGTCCACGCCGCGACTTCGGGCGCGGGCAGGGAGGCGTCGGGCTTGGATTCGCCGAAGGTGATCAGCTTGGTCGCGTCGGCCGGCTGGGCGGCGTAACGGGCGCGGTGGGCGCGGAGGGCGTCGAGGGTGACCTGGGTCTCGCTCGCGGCAGGACGACGACCGACGGCCGTCAGCCAGGCGAAGGCGGCCTTGGCCTCATCGGTGGCGCCACCTTCCTTGAGGATCCGCTGGGCGAACGCACGGGCGGCTTCGACGTGTTGGACATCGTTGAGCAGCGCGAGCGCCTGCAACGGCGTGTTGCTGAGTTCACGGCGGACGCAGCTCGCCTCACGGGCGGGCGCATCGAAGGTGACCATCGAGGGCGGCGGCGCGGTGCGCTTCAAGAAGGTGTAAAGCGAGCGGCGGTAGAGCGCTTCGCCGGTGTCGCGCGTGTAGCGGGCGGTGTTGCTGCCGGTGAAGCCGACCGGTTCCCAGACGCCGTCAGGCTGGTAGGGGCGCACGCCCTTGCCGCCCATGCGCGGGCTGAGCAGACCGGAGACGAAGAGCGCCTGGTCCCGGATGACCTCGGCGTCGAGGCGATGGCGCGGACCGCGGGCGAGGAGGCGATTCTCCGGATCTTTGGTCAGGAGTTCCGGTGAGGCTGCGGCGGAGCGACGATAGGCGGCGCTGCTGACGAGCAGGCGCACGAGGCGCTTCACATCCCAGCCGTTCTCGCGGAATTCCACCGCCAGCCAGTCGAGGAGTTCAGGGTGGCTGGGTGAATCACCCTGCGAGCCGAAGTCGCCGCTGGTCTTGACCAGACCGTAGCCAAAGAACTGTTGCCAGTAACGGTTGACCGTCACGCGGGCGGTCAGGGGGTTGGCCGGCGAAAGCAGCCAGGCCGCGAGGTCCCGGCGGTCGTAGGTCTCTTTCTTCGGCAGCGGATGGAAGGCCGCGGGTACGCCGCGGGAGACCGCTTCGCCGGGCTTGTCGTATTGGCCGCGGATCATCACTTTGGCCTGACGGGGCTGCGGGAGTTCGGCCATGATGAGCGTCGCGGGGATCATGTCGTTCAGGGCTTTCTTACGCGATTCCTCGGCGAGCTTCGCGGCGCGCAGGCCGTCGAGTTGTTCCCGGCCGCCTTGGAATTCATTCTCCAGCCACCAGTCGAGCAGACGCTTGCGCTCGGCCGCGGACCATTCCGCCGCCTTCTTGCCGCGGACGAGGTTCTGGAGGTCGCCCGGCAGTTCGGCCACGCGCGACCCTTGCTTCTTCTCGGACCAGAACTGGAAGGACCACTGGATATCCTTGGCCTCTTCGATGCGGTGGCTCATGGCCAGGCGATCCCAGAAGACCGTGCCGTCGAACTGCGTGAAAGCGAAGCCGTCGACCTTCATGCCTGGCTTGAGACCGAGCTTGGCGATATCGATCTTCAGCTGGGTCCACTTGCCGGGTTCGGGTAGTTTGCCCATGTTCACCTTCTCCGGCGTGCGGACCTTACCGAAGGGAATCGCGCCTTCCTCACCCCAGAACGCGCGGTGGTTCCAGCCGCCGACGTGGAATTGGAGCATGATGGCCTTGGGGAGGTCCTTGGGCTCGAGGTAGGTCCAAACGGAGATGACGCCGTTGGGCGGGATCACGAACGCGGCCCCGTTCTCGAAGTAATCCTGCGCGACGCCCTTGGCCGTGCGCTTGAGCGCCCGCTTGCCGCTATGCACCGGGCCTTGGCTGGCTTCGACGAAAGTGGTGGCGCCGCCGGTGCCGTTGACCTTGGCCTTTTCGGGGAAGGCGTCCTCGAACCAGACCGTCTCGCCGGTGCGGACGGGCGGGGGCGGCGTGAGTGTCGCGGGGTCGACGTATTTGAGGGAGGCGATGGCGTCACGGACGGCCTTCTGGTGCGCGGCGATCTTGGCATCGAAGTCCTTGAGGCTCTTCTCCTGTTCGGGAGTGGACAACATCAGCACCGGAGGCGTCAGCAGGATGTTGCCGTCCATGGCCGGATCGGCGGCGCTGTAGAAGAACGAGTAGAGCGAGTAGAACTCCTTGGTCGTGACCGGATCGAACTTGTGGTCGTGGCAGACCGCGCAGCCGGCGGTGAGGCCCATCCAGACGCCCATGGTGGTATCGGTGCGGTCGACGGCGTAACGGAAGAGAAGTTCGTCGTTGATGGAGCCGCCTTCGCTGGTGGTCACGTTGCAGCGATTGAAGCCGCTGGCGATGCGCTGTTCGCGGGTCGCGTTCGGCTGGAGGTCCCCGGCGAGCTGCCAGGTGGTGAAGACGTCGAAAGGCAGGTTGTCGTTGAAGGCCTTCACGACCCAGTCGCGGTAGGGCCACATGCTGCGCTCGTTGTCGAGGTGCAGGCCATGGGTGTCGGCATAGCGGGCGGCGTCGAGCCAGCCGCGGGCCATGTGTTCGCCGTAGCGGGAGGAGGCCAGGAGACGTTCGATGACCTTGTCGTAGGCCTGCGGAGAGTTATCGGCGAGGAAGGCTTCGACCTCAGTGGGCGTGGGCGGTAGGCCGGTGAGGTCCAGCGTCACGCGGCGAAGAAGGCGGGCCTTGTCGGCTTCGGGGCCGGGACGCAGGCCCTTGACGGAAAGTTCCGCTTGCAGGAACGCGTCGATCGGCGAGGTGCCGGCTGCGGCGGCGGGCACCGGCGGACGCACCGGGGGCTCGAAGCTCCAGTGCTTACGGTAGGGCGCGCCTTCGGCGATCCAGCGGCGCAGGGTATCGATCTGGGCCTGGGTAAGCTTCTTGTGCGATTCCGGCGGCGGCATCACTTCCTCGGGGTCTTTCGTGAGGAGGCGCTTGATCAGTTCGCTGCCATCGGGGTCGCCCGGCTTGATCGCCTGCACGCCGTCATTGATCGCAGTGGCGCCTTCCGCGGTGTCGAGCCGGAGGTCGGCCTTGCGCTTCTTGGCGTCGAAGCCGTGACAGGCGAAACAGTTGTCGGATAGGATCGGGCGGATGTCCCGGTTGAAGTCGAGCTTCGGGGCGGCCTCGGCGGCGAGGGCGGCGAAGGTCAGGAGCAGGAGGGGTGGGCGCATGGTCTACTTGGCGGATTCGAAGGAAAGGAGGGCTTCGGCGTAGCGACGCCCGATCTCGAGCGTGCCCGCGGCGGTGAAGTGCGTGTGCGAAGGCGGGAGCGTCTCGGCGCCGGCGGTGTCGACATAGCGGGCGCGGGGCAGGGCGGCGGCGACTTCCTGCTGGGCCTCGATGACCTTCGGCATGAAGGCGTTCTTGCCGTTGCCGAAGCGCGTGTTGACTCCGAGGAGCAGGATCAGGTCCGGCGCGTCGAGTTCGGTGCGCAGGCTTTTCAGCATCGCCGAGAGATTGGCCACGTAGGCCTGGGCGTCCTTCGCGTTGGCGTCGCTCTCACCCTGCACCCAGACGAACGCGCGTGGACGCAGGGTCACGTCCTTCGACTTCGCGGAGGCGATGGCGGCCTTGGCTTCGTCGATCATCGCTCGGTAGCACGCGTCGGCCTTGCCGGGTAGTCCGACGTTCCAGTCGCCCGCGACGGAGGTGCCGCTGAAGGCCGTCTTGATGATCGCGAGCGGACGAGATTCTTTCGTCGCCAGCGTGCGGACCATCCCGATCTCGGGTCCGAAGCCTCCCTTGGACTTCAGGTTGAAGTTGCCGTATTGGCGGGCGACCTTTTTGCCGTCGACGGCCGGCATCGCGGGAGTGCGCGGCTGGAACTGCAGGGTCGTCCACTGGCGGGCGCTGCTGCCGTCGAATTCGTCGGGAGGCGGATCGCCCACGCGCCACCAGAACATCGTCGCGGCGTCCTTCGGGTCGGCCGGGAGCTCTTCCGCATAGGCGTCGAAGCCGACCGCGTTGGACTGCCCGGCGACCAAAATGAGGTCGCGGGTCTCGGCGAATGCCAGTCCCTGCAGGAGCAGGGCCAGCCCAAGGGTAAGGCGGCGGAGCATGGGGTACCACATCCGTAAGCCTGCGGCCCCCGGAGTTCCACCTTTTCCCTCAGCTCCGACGCTTATTTTCCATCGTTTAAGAGGAAGTCTTCCTGTCTAGGTCAGGCCAATAGCTGCGGGATGACTTTTCCCTCTACGTTGGTAAGCCGCCGCTGGACCCCGTTGTGCTCGAAACTCAGCTTCTCGAAGTCCAGTCCGAGCAGGTGGAGGATGGTGGCGTTGAAGTGGTAAAGGGGGTGGATGTCCTCGACCGCTTTCTGGCCGAGGTCGTCCGTCCGTCCGTGGCTGACGCCCGGTTTGACGCCGGCGCCGGTCATCCAGCAGGTGAATCCGTCCGGGTTATGGTCGCGTCCTTTGGCCCCCTTCTGGAAGAAGGGCATCCGGCCGAACTCGGTGCACCAGACGACGAGGGTATCCTCTAGCAGGCCGCGTTGTTTGAGGTCGCGGATGAGGGCGGCGGCGGGTTGGTCGAGGATCTGCGCATGGACGTCATACTGGCCCTTGAGGTCGCTGTGGCCGTCCCAGTTCAGCTTGCCGCCACTGGCGTAGGCGCCGTTGAAGAGCTGGACGAAGCGCACGCCTTTTTCGATGAGCCGGCGGGCGAGGATGCAGTTCTTGGCGAACGCGGCCTTGTCCGGATTGGTCGTGTCGTCCGCGCCGTAGCTTTTCAGCACGTGGGCGGGCTCGGTGCTGAGGTCGTTGATTTCCGGGACGCTCAGCTGCATGCGCGCGGCGAGCTCATAGCTGGCGATGCGGGCCGCCAGTTTGCTGTCCCCTGGGTTCGCTTCAAGGTGACGGGCGTTCATGCCCTGAAGCAATGAGCGGGCCGCGCGGTCGGCGTCGGCGGACACGCCGGCGGCGAGATGCCTCACCGGCTTGCTGGAACTCATCGTCGTGCCTTGGAAGGCGGCCGGCAGGAAACCCGGGCCCCAGTTGTTGGCGCCGTTCTGGGGCACCCCGCGAGGGTCGGGGATGGAGACGTAGGAGGGCAGGTTCTGACTCTCGCTGCCGAGAGCATACGTCACCCAGGAGCCTAAGGATGGAAAGCCGTCGAGGACGAAGCCGGTGGAAAGGAAGTTTTCTGCCGGGCCGTGCGTGTTGGACTTGCTGGTGAGCGAATGCACGAACGCGATGTCGTCCGTGAGTTCGGCGAGGTGCGGGATCAGGTCGCTGACCCATTTGCCTGTCTGGCCGTGCTGGCGGAAGCCGTATTGAGGCCGGGCCAGGTCGCCCGCGGGGCCTTGGAACGTGACGGCCGGGCCGCCGGGCAGGGGTTTGCCGTCCCATTTGATCAGCTCCGGCTTGTAGTCCCAGGTCTCGAGCTGGCTCACCGCTCCGGCGCAGAAGATGACGATGACGTTCTTGGCCTTGCCGGGGAAGTGCGGCGGACGCGGCGCATAGGGTCGGGCCGGATCGATGATCGGTCCATGATTATCGGCCGCCAGCAGGCCGTCGCTGCCGAGCAGGTCGGTGAGCGCGATGGAGCCCAGCGCGGTGGCGCTGTGCGCAAGGAACCGGCGACGGTCCAAGAGCGCGCGTCCGGCGAATGAAAGGTCTTCAGCGTGAGGGTTCATGGTTGGAAGAGGAATTCGCTACAGTTGAAGAGCGCGCGGCAGAGCACGGAAGCGCCGTGCGTCCGTACCGCTGGCAGGGCTTCGCTCAGCTCCTGGGCGGACGGCTCGCGGCTGAGCGCGAGCTGGTAGGCCCGCCGGACCTGCGCCGCCGGATCCGCGCCGGCTTCCGTGCGGACGCGTTCCGCGAAATCGGCGGACCTTTGCAGCGTGAAGGGGCTGTTGAAGAGG
>JAUMEU010000216.1:0-3487 GCA_032120295.1 Opitutales bacterium
ATCGCAGCGGCGTGACCGGCGAGCCGCGTTTCTCGCCGACCGAACTCAAGTCGCTCCTCCGCGATTACGACCGCCTCAACGCTAGGACGGACGGCGTCGTCGCCACTTGGGCGTGGTTGCTGGTGGATGCGACCGCGCGGGCCTAAGCCCGCGAGGGGGCAAGTGGGCACGGTGACACGTTGGCAAGGGGGGCACGCAGGGAGGACTGAGTAGAGGTCTGCGTCGAGGGCTGAATGGAGGGCTGAATGGATAAGCCACACAGTTGACCCGTTGGCCGGGGAGAGGCGTCGTTAGTTGACGAGTTGGCCGGTTGACACGTTGGCAAGGGAGACACGAAAGAGACCCAGAGAGATGGCTTGGACGTTCCCGCCACCCGCCACCTGAGAATGCCCGCAGGCAATCATCCGGTTTCCGGTCTCCCCTTGAGTTCGGGTGCTTTCCAACCGCCAACCGCTAACCGCTGACCTCGGCTTTCGGCACATACTTTTCGAGGTAACGCCAGAGCCAGGGAAGCAGGATGAGGGCGAGGGCCGCGGCGGAGAGATTGAAGGCCGAATGGACGAAGGCGACCTGGAGTCCCGGCTCGTCGATCATCGCGAGCAGGGGGCGGATGGCGAACTGCAGCACCGTCACGAAGAGCGCTAGGCCGGCGAGATCGAGGCAGCAGTTGAACGAGGCGAGCCGACGTGCGAAGGGGCCGAGCGCCGACGCGTTGATGAACGCGACCCAGCCCGTACCGAGGTTGGCGCCGACGACCACCCAGATGGAGAGCGTGGGTTCGAGCAGTCCGCCGGCGACCGAGAGGACGGTCAGGCCGACGACCACGGCCGAGGATTGCACCAGCATCGTGAGCACGGTGCCGAAGATGAGCGCGCGCACGGGCGTGGACAGCGTGTCGCGCCAGGCCAGCACTTCGGGCGCTTGGGCCAGCGGCAGGAGCGTCGAGCTGATGAGTCCGAGGGCCAGGAAGATCAGGCCGAAGTGGAAGACCGGCCGGCCGTAGGGACGCCAGGAGCGGGGCCCCATCAGCGACCAGAGGCCGCCGACGGTCACGAGGATCGGGCCCAGGCCGGTGAACTTGTAGGCGATAAGCCAGGCGGTGAGCGTCGTGCCGACGTTGGCGCCGATCATCACCGTCCAAGCTTGGCGCATCGGCATCACCTTCTGTTCGGCTAGGCCCATCGTCACGAAATTTACCACCGAAGACGATTGCACCAGCGCCGCGCCGACGGCGCCGGTCAGCGCGCCGCCGAAACGGTTCTCCGTGGCCAGTCGTAGTCCGTGGCGCAGGCGTTCGCCGCCGAGATGGGTCACCTCCCGGGCGAAATCCCGCAGGCTGTGCAGATAGAGCATGACCGCCGCGACGGCGGTGAAGAAGAGGTCCACGGAAGAAGAGATAGAGGAGGGAGGATGGAGTATCGAGAGGTAAAGGTAGGGGCAGCACCACGTGCTGTCCTCAGTGCAAAAGTGCAAATCGGCCTGCGGCCTGTGCAAAGGTGCAAAGTATCCGGGCTATGATGTGCATAGGGTCGCGTGATGACATCGTATCCGCTTGGTTCGAGGTAGGGGCAGCACCGCGTGCTGCCCTGTCTGCATCGGGTAGGGTTGAGCGCCCTCGCTCAACCGCGGCTGACCGGGCCGGTTAGCCCAACCCAAGCTGGCGGCGTCAGTGGCCTACGCGCGGATGGGTGGCCAGCAGCCTCTGCTCCGCGGCGGCCACCGCGGCCGCGACGGCCGGGTCGTCGATGCGGTTCACGGTCTCGGCCGGCTCGTCCGCGGCCGCGTAGAACTCACGGGCGACGGGCTGACCCGTCGTCCAATCGCGCCATTCGGTGTAGCGGCCCTCCTTGGTGCGCACGGAGTAACCCATGGTCGTCGGGCGGCCGTCCTTGGTGCGGTCGAAATAAGCCGGCCGCGGGTGCTGCGTGAAGGCCGCGTCTTTGACCGTGGCCGCCGGATCCCGGAGCACCGGCAGGAGGCTCGTCCCGTCCAGCCGGTCCTTGCGCGGGAGGCCGCAGATCTCGAGCAGCGTGGGGTAGAGGTCGATCAGCTCGGCGAAGGACGCGGTCATCGCACCGCGGGTCTGGCCCGGGAGCGAGATCAGCATCGGCACGCGGGCGTCGAACTCGAAGTTGGAGGTCTTGCCCCACAGGGAGTGCTCGCCCAGATGGTAGCCGTGGTCGGAGACGAACACGACCACCGTGCGGTCGGCGACGCCGGAACGGTCGAGCGCATCGAGCAGTTTGCCGACCTGGGCGTCGAGGTAGGCTATATTGGCGAAATAACCGTGCCGCATCTCGGCCGCCTCCGCCGGGGTCGGCGGCCGGCTCTTGCCCAGGATCTCCGAACTTTCGTGGAACGCCTGCGCCGGCGCGCCGGCCGGCCGCTGGCCGTCGAAGTCCGCGAACTGTTCGCGTCGGTAGAGCGACCAGTATTTCGCCGGGGCGTTGAAGGGCGCGTGCGGTTTCCAGAAGCCGACCGCGAGGAAGAACGGCCGGTCCTTGACCTCGGCCAGCGTGCGCACGGCCTCCGCGGCGACGCGTCCGTCGTAGTAGGCCTCGTCCGGCACGTCGCGGCATTCCGTCATCGGCACCTGGCCGTATTTCCTCAGGCCGGTGACGCCGGTCATCTGGTTCGGCGGCAGCGCGCCCGAGACGATGGGCGCGTCATCGCCATGGTTGGCGTAATGCAGGAACTCCGGCGCGCTCCAGGCGCGCGCATCGCCTTTCTCCGCCGTGTGCCAGTTGTGGAAGATCTTGCCCACGCCGCGCGTCTCGTAGCCCGCGAGCTTGAACCGCTGCGGCAAGGTGACCACGTCGGGCCGCAGCTGGCGGAAGTGGACCGAGTTATTCCACAGCCCGATGGTATCCGGCCTCAGGCCTGTCAGGAGCGAGGAGCGCGAAGGGTTGCAGACCGCCTGCTGGCAATACGTCGCGTAGAAGCGCGTCGCACGCGTGTTGAGCCGGACCAGGTTGGGCGCGTGGGCCCTCAGCCCGCCCATGCCGGCCTCGATCCGGAGGTCGTCGGCCATGATGAACAGCACGTTCGGGGGCCGCGGTGCGCGGTCGTCCGGCGAGTCGGTGATGACCAGCGCGACGGCGATCAGGGCGGCGGCGCCGAGGACGACGAGGAGGGCGGCGCGTCTCATAGGCATGCGCTCACCATAACCTAGGACCGGGCCGCCCGAAGCCCGAAATCAGCCGCCGGCCTTCTTCTTGCCCTTGCCTGTCTTCTTCGTGGCGGGGGCGGCCGCGGCGTCGCCGGCCTTGTTGGGCGTCGGCATCGGGGCCTTGGTCTCCTGGCGCCAAGCGATGAGACGCGCGTGCAGTTCCTTGGCCTTGTCGGGATTCGTCGTCGCGAGGTTCTTGGTCTCCCCGAGGTCGTCTTTGAGATTGTATAATTCCAGGTGTCCGTCTTCGAGGAATTCCATGAGCTTCCAGTCGCCGGCGTGGATGAGGCTGACCGGCGTCGTACGCCAGAGGCCGGG